>CAZSEG010000060.1:14986-18363 GCA_964605875.1 uncultured Chitinophagaceae bacterium | reverse complement strand
CGAAGACTTCTTGCTATGAAGGACTATTTTCCGAAGAAGTCTAATCTAAAAAATAAACGCTGAGATTTTGCAGGATACATACCTTTGCAAATCATTCTGAAATCTATCTCGAAATATGAACAGAAATCCTCGCTACCGCGAACTTATAGAGCAAACGTTTGATTTTCCGCAACGCGAATTTGAAATTAAAGATGCTTCACTCAATTTCAACAGTTTGCCTCTGACTGAAATTATTGAAAAATACGGCTCTCCGTTGCGCATTACTTACTTGCCGAAAATCGGGCAGCAGATTCAAAAGGCGCGCAGATTGTTTCATGCCTCAATTGCCAACAACGATTACAAAGGCAATTATACGTATTGCTATTGCACAAAAAGCAATCACTTTTCGTTCATTATCGAAGAGGCTTTGAAAAGCAAAGTTCAATTAGAAACATCCAGCGCATTTGATTTTGAAATCATCCGCAAGCTGGAAGCCAAGAAAAAACTGACCAAAGAAATTACCATTGTTTGCAATGGTTTCAAAACGCAACGATACATTGATTACATCACAACATTCATCAAAGCGGGATACAAAAATGTGATTCCCGTAATTGACAATATTGATGAGTTGGATAAGTATGAAAAGTTAGATGAGCCATTGAATATCGGCATTCGTATTGCAGCCGAAGAAGAGCCTAAATATGAATTTTATACCTCGCGTTTAGGCATTGGCTACAAAGACATCATTCCATTTTTTAAAGAGAAAATTCAGAATAATCCGCGCTTTAAATTGAAGATGCTGCACTTCTTCATTGATACAGGAATTAAGGATGTAAATTACTACTGGACGGAGTTTCATAAAAGCCTGAAAGTGTATTGCGAATTAAAGAAGATGTATCCCGAACTCACCTCATTAAATCTTGGCGGTGGAATGCCAATAAAGCAATCGCTGGCATTTGATTTTGATTACGAATACATGATAAATGAAATTGTGTCGCAGATAAAATCTGTTTGCACACAGGAAGGCGTTGATGAGCCTGATATTTTTACGGAGTTTGGAAGTTACACTGTAGGTGAAAGTGGTTGTGTGATATTTGGGGTGTTGGCGCAAAAGCAGCAAAACGACCGCGAAACTTGGTACATGTTAGACGGTTCACTGATGAATAATCTGCCTGATATTTGGGGCTTGTCGCAACGGTTTATTATGCTGCCGATTAACCTTTGGGAGAATGAATACAAGCAGGTGAATCTTGGCGGTATCACTTGCGATGTGGGCGATTATTACAACAGCGATGCGCACATCAACCAGGTGTATTTGCCAACTATAAAACAAGGCGAAAAACTCTATATCGGTTTTTTCAACACGGGCGCTTACCAGGATACTTTAAGCGGTTATGGCGGCATCAAACATTGCCTCTTGCCTTCGCCACCACACATTTTAGTAGATGAAAAAAAGAAAGGAAAATTAGAATACACTGTTTTTGCCGAAGAGCAAACAGCAGAAAGTATGTTGAATATTTTGGGGTATTAATTTGCTTTCATCTCTCCGAGTGGTGCCTTGCGTTTCATCATACCAAACGTGAAATAAAAAAATCGTACTTTAGCTTTATGAAAGGAATATCATTTCTTACAGATGTCAACAACAACAAAGTTGCGGTTCAGATTGATTTGAAAAAATACGGGCAACTTTGGGAAGATTTTTATGATGCGGTGGTTGCCCATTCCAGAAGGAACGAAAAAACAATAAGTCTAAATGCACTGAAAGCAAAACTTAAAGCAGACGGAAAACTGTGAGTTACAATGTTAGCATATCAAATTCTGCCTCAAAAGAAATTCAAAACCTGCCGAAGCAGGAAATCCCTAAAATTATTTCCAAGATAGAAGCGCTTGCTGAAAATCCTTATCCTGCGAGTTGTAAAAAATTAGTGGGTACGCCTGAAAAACTTTGGCGCATTCGCTCGGGAAACTACCGTATAATATATGCAGTGGCAGACAGCATTAAAGTTGTGGAAATAAGGCGTGTGAGTAACCGAAAAGAAAGTTACAAGTAGAGTAGCCGCAGGTTACCGCTAAAGCGGACAAAATTTTTCACTTACTTCCCACAATTGTTTTTGCAGCGATTCATCCAATGCAAGCAGCTGAGGTTTTTTCTCTTTGCTTTCGCTGAAATATTTTCCGCTCACTCCTTTTACTTCATCGGATGTGGCAAGATAAATTGAAGTGGCTGCGCCTTCATCTGTTGTGATGGCGCGTAGTTTGGTCATCAATGTCCACACCAATTTTGCATACCATTGAGTGCCTTTGTTTCCAATATCAGTTTGCACAAATCCGGGGTGAAGTGAGTTTACGGTAACATGGGTATCTGATAATCTTCTCGCCAGTTCATTACTGAAAAGCACGTTGGCAAGTTTGCTTTGCCCATAAGCTCTGAAAATGAAATAGCTTTTATTTTGTGTAAAAGTATCAAAGTCAATTTTGGCATCCTCATGTGCGCGAGAAGCCACATTTACTATACGCGCATAATCTGATTTTTTGATATTGTCTAACAGAAGATTTGTAAGCAGAAAATAAGCGAAGTGATTCGTTGCAATGGTGCTTTCCAAGCCATCTTCCGTGAGTTTAAATTCAGGAAACACACCGCCTGCATTGTTTATCAAAACATCAATCACATCCACTTCGTGCTTGATTTCAGCAGCTACTTTTCTGATTGATTTTTGTGAGCTTAAATCCGCGATAAAATATTTGACATTTTTATTTCCGCTTGCTGTTTTTATTTGCTCCGTTGCGGCTGCGGCTTTCTCTTTGTTTCGCGTAACTATAAAAACATTCGCGCCTCGCTTTGCTAAATGAATAGATGTTGCTAAACCGATTCCTGCGTTGCCACCTGTGATAATTACGCTTTTGTTTGTCATTATTGAAGTATTGATTTTTATAAAAGAAAAAGGTAAAGGTTTATCAGTTTCTTGTTTGAGCCGAAAGTAAACTAAAACAAATTGATAAACCCTAACTGCACAACCACACCGTGCGGATAAAGCGAATAGTTTTTGTCAACTACAGTATGCAGCACATTGTATGAAACCATAATCGGCATAAAGAAGTTTCTGCTTTGCAACAGGTTGTAGCCAACACCAATTAAAAGCGCAGGAACAGTTTTTTCAATTTTAGGATAGCGCACTCCAACAATTGAACTGTTATTTGGCGGGTTGCCGTAAACAAGTTGCCAACCGTCAATATCATCCATTACCCTGTGCAATACCTCCAGTTTGGTTCTTGCAAAAAATCCTTTCCAGATATTGTATTGCAGAAAAACACCGCCTCCGTAAGTATGATAATTTGCATTTCCATAAATACGAAACCCATTTGTTGGATTCCAATATTCAATATTGCTGAAACGTGTG
>CAZSEG010000060.1:12448-14976 GCA_964605875.1 uncultured Chitinophagaceae bacterium | reverse complement strand
TAGAAATAAGTTATTCCTCCGCCTGCATAAAGCCCCTGCATACTTCCAGCCTTTGTGTTTTTAGGCTCCCAAATTCGATACCCAACATACGGAGACAAGCCAAGATTGATTACATTATTGCCAATCGAAAAATTAAAATTCGGCTCGATAATAAACTTGCTGAGGTCTAATTTTTTCTTCTTGCTGAATGGCTTGAACTCATCTTTTTTATCAGACTTTTCGGGCGTTTCGGCAGGTTTCCATTCGCCTTCGCTCTTTTTTATTTTTGGCGATGGCGGAGGCAAATCATCTTCCTGCGCAATCGCGCTTGCACTAAATGCTAACAGTAAAATCCATGCAAAATATTTCATAAAATTATTATTCAATATAATAACGACTAAACACTCAAATCAGTTGTATCAACAATAAACTTAGAAAGGATTTTTTTGAAAAGATGAGATTAAACATTTGTTGGCTAATACTCCATTTCCCGTTGTTTGCAAGCAATGATTACACCGATTATATGATTACGCAGATTTGATTCCATATCTCATGTCTTATATCTCATATCTATTCTAATCCAGCGTTTGTCCTTGATTCGCGCTCATCTCTAACATTTTGGCAAACATATCGTCCTTCAAATCATTAAAGTAATAGTAAACCGGATTCACTGCATTGCTTCCTTTTATCACTTCATAATGCAAATGAGGTCCCGTTGATTTTCCTGTGCTGCCCACCAAGCCGATTATCTCACCGCGCTTCACTTTTTGCCCGCGTTTCACTTTAAATTTTGAAAGATGCGCATAGCGCGTTCTGTAACCATAGCCGTGATTTACAACAATTTGGTTGCCGTATCCGCTGTAAGAATATTCGATGGTTTCAATTACGCCATCGCCCGTTACATAAACCTCCGTACCAACGGGCGCAGTAAAATCCATGCCTTCGTGAAACTTAGGAACTTTGTAAACAGGGTCTGTGCGTATTCCGTAGCCCGATGCCAAACGGGTTAAATCCTTATTCGTAATTGGTTGAATAGACGGCATTGAACTCAACATCTGTTCACGGCTTTGAATCAACTCGGCAATCTGGTCGTAGCTCTTAGACTGAATTGCCATTTGCCTGCGCAATTTATCCATACGCACCGAAATGTTTTTCATCAGTTCGCCATTATCATATTTTTCCAACGAGCGATATTTGTTTACTCCGCCTGCGCCTGCCTGCCACACTTCGTTTGGAATCGGGTCGCTTTCAAACAACACCCTGTAAACATTTCCATCGCGGTAGTGCAATTCATCCAACACCTCACTCATTTTTTGCGCTTCGCTGTTCAAAATCGAATAGCGGTCTTTCATTGCGCCCAATTCATTTTTTAAAATTTTCTCTTTCGGGGAATCAATGAACATATATGCCAAAGAAGAAAATACAAGTGAAAAAACAATGGATGCGCACAAAAAAGCAAAGAAGCGAAACAGCCGTGAACCCCAGGTTACAACAGCCTTTTCGTAGCTTAATGTTTGGGTATTAAATATGTATTTCTGCTTTTGTTTAAATATTGCCATAAACAATTCATCATTGGTTACTGTATGCAACTTTAATGAAAATAAAGCAGGGTTTGATTTTCATTAAAAATTTTATGAAAGAGGCTTCGACTACGCTCAGCCCTTCGACCACGCGGGCTGTCACCCTGAGCGTAGTCGAAGGGTGTTTTTAAAATTCCGAATGTCATAATCAATGTGTATCACGCAAGCACGATTAAATTCTGTTTCCTTTTGTATAAAATGTGTTGTTCAAAAGTTTCGATGCTTCATTTTAAATTGAAGTCTGCATTTTAGCAGCCGATGAAGCGATTAGACCGTTTGGCGGTTTCACAATTTATAGGTCCGTTCATACTAACTTTTGCCATCGCATTATTTGTGTTGGTGATGCAGTTTTTGTGGAAATATGTGGATGATTTGGTTGGCAAAGGAATTGACCTGTGGGTGCTTACAGAATTACTTTTTTATGCAAGCGCAAAGTTAGTGCCTTTGGCATTGCCGCTTGCGGTTTTGCTGGCTTCTATCATGACGATGGGCAGCTTTGGCGAACACCTTGAAATCACTGCCGCTAAGGCTGCCGGAATTTCGTTGCTGCGTTTTATGTTTCCGCTTTTTATTTCGTCAATTGTGATTGCGGTACTTGCACTTTTATTTTCTAATTACCTGTTGCCGAAAGCAAATTTAAAGTTCAGCTCATTGCTTTATGACATCAGAAATTTAAAGCCTTCCGTTGCCATTAAACCGGGCATTTTTTACAAAGGCTTGGATGGATTTTCGATTCGCGCTGCGCGAAAAAGTGATGACGGAAACAAGCTGTATGATTTGATAGTTTACGACCACACCAGCGGCTTGGGCAGCGATCATGTTATCACTGCAAAAGAAGGAAGCATGATTCAGGATGAAGAAAAAGCGGTGCTGACATTGTTTTTAATTGATGGCAAACAGTACAAAGAAATGCCGCCTAAAAATCCCGATTCGTCCACCTATCAGATGTATCGTTCTGCATTTGCCACT
>CAZSEG010000060.1:0-12438 GCA_964605875.1 uncultured Chitinophagaceae bacterium | reverse complement strand
TGCCACTTATGAAAAGAAGTTTGATTTAAGTCAGTTTCAATTGTCGCGCACCGATGAAAATTATTTTCGTGATTTAAAGCAAATGCTTTCGCTGCAACAGTTGGTAAAGCAAATGGATACGGTTGATATTGAAGAAAACAACATACGCTTGCAGATGAAAGATTACCTGCGTCCGTACTTCAATTTTTTCAGGTTCGGGTTGGATACTGCAAAGCCAATCGGCACGGTAAATGCCGCAATGAATTTTGACAGCATTTTTAATTCAAAAGATAAGGACTCAAAAACAGCAACATTGGAATATGCCATAAACCAAGCGCGTAACGTAAAAAATTATGCAAACATTACCATCAAACAAGTGGAGTTTAAAGATAGAAACAGAATGAGTTTGATGATTGAAATTTACAGAAAATTTACGCTTGCAATTGCCTGCGTGGTTTTGTTTTTGGTGGGCGCACCGTTAGGTTCTATCATTCGCAAAGGCGGCTTGGGCTGGCCTCTCTTTTACGCGGTGCTGTTTTTCATTCTTTATCATGTAAGCAGCATCATTGGCGAAAAACTTGCCGAGCGCGAAAAAATGGAAGTGTTTGAAGGAATGTGGTTAAGCACTTTTGTGTTGCTGCCCATCGGCTTGTTTCTTACTTTTAAAGCAACCGATGATTCGAGAATTTTATCGGCAGATTTTTACAAAAAATTTTTTCGCATAAAATGAAGCTGTTTAAACTTTTGAGATTGATTTTTAAACCACATAGATACATAGTTGAGAGGTGGGAGGTGAGGGTTGAGAGGAATTTGTTTGCGCAAGCAAACTCTCTGTGTTCCCTGTGTACTCTGTGTGAGAAGTTTACATAGCAAAACAAGTTTTAGACATAGCTCGTTTTTTATCGCAACCAACTATGTATCTATGTGGTTTTAAAAAAAATGAAACATATTTAATAAATTGAAAAAATTATTCAATAACGAGAATCTGTTTGTATTGCTCACAATTTTTGCGGCAATAGCAGGCTTGTCAATTTTAAGCGTGAGCGAAAAAGGCGATGAAATATTGTGGTTCAATGCCAACAATCATCCTTTTGCCGATTGGGTGTTTAGAGTGCTTACTTTATTTGGTGAAATATATTTTATTCTGCCTGCAATAGCATTTGTGTGGTGGAAAAAAGGCAGGGAAAATGCAATGCTTATCATCTTTGCAATGATTGATGTGGCTGTGGTGGTGCAGGCATTAAAGCGGTTGGTTTTTTCGCACCTCAACCGTCCTGCCGAATTGATTGGCAAGTTTCATTCTTTGCGCACAATTGACGGAATTACAGCCTTGCATTTCCATAGTTTTCCTTCGGGTCATACCGCTGCTGTTTTTGCTTTAATGTTTTTGCTTTCTTCAGTTTTTAAAAACAGAGCAGCAACAATTTTCTTTTTTTCTATGGCATTGCTTACAGGCATTTCCAGAATGTATTTGTTGCAGCATTTTTTGAGTGATGTGGTTGCAGGGGCGTTGATTGGCGTTTCTGTTGCATGGATAATCAACCGCTATTTTGCACACAGAATTAAGGAAATGAAATTTGTTTCGTTTCGCTCAAAATGAGGATTATTACTTTAGTAAACACAAGACAACTCAATACAAATGAAAAGAATATTCGTAATCCTGTCTGCGCTGGTATCTTTTGCTTATTTGCTCAATCCTTCGTTTGGCGTGTTTGAATTGCTGCCCGACAACATTCCCTTTATCGGCAATTTAGATGAAGGATTTGCCGCTTACATTTTGTATAGCAGCATTGAATATTTGCGCGGCAGGCAAATCGGTTTGTTTAAAAAGTGAAGCCGTTTCTGCCATTACATTCTTTGTGCAATCTTTAACTGTTTGCCTTTTCAACGATTGTTATTTTCGCAAAATTAAAATCGCACAATTCAGCTTGAATACTATTCTTCAAAAATTTTTACAGTTCCCTACGCGCATCTTTTTGATGTGCTTCGGAGCGTTGTTGTTTTTCCCGATGTTGGGTGGCGTTCATCTTTTCGATTGGGATGAAATAAACTTTGCCGAAAGCGCGCGCGAAATGCTCGTTACAGGCAACTGGCGCACGGTGCAAATCAACTTTGAAATATTTCACGAAAAGCCGCCTTTCTTCATTTGGTTGCAGGCGCTGAGCATGAAATTTTGGGGCGTGAACGAGTATGGTGCGCGGTTTCCGAATGCTGTTTGCGGCATCGTTATAATGTTGGTTGTATGGGCGATTGGCAGAAATTTATATGGTGGAAGATTCGGCACATATTGGGCATTGCTGTTTGCCTGTTCCCTGTTGCCGCAGCTCTATTTTAAAAGCGGAATCATTGACCCTTATTTCAATCTCTTCACTTTTCTCGGCATTTATTTTATCTACAAAATCTCATTCGTAAACGAGTTTGAAGACCGCAAAACAAAATCCAGAAAAAGAAACGGGTATTTATTGCTTTCAGCTTTGTTTACAGGCTTGGCAATTCTTACAAAAGGTCCTGTTGCCATGCTTATTTTGATGATTACGGTTTTCATTGTGTTTGTGTGGAACAGAGGGAAAATTGCTGTGGATGTAAAACAATTTTTGGTTTGGTTGCTGATTATTTCCGTCATTGTTTCGGCATGGTTAACGTATGCCATGCGCGATTTGGGTTTGAAGTTTTTAGACGATTTTATCCACTATCAGATTCGTTTGCTTACTACGCAGGATGCGGGTCATGGCGGTCCGTTTTATTATCATTTTCTTGTGTTGTTTTTTGGCTGTTTTCCTGCTTCGGTTTTTGCAATTGCAGGTTTTAAAAAAGACAACAGCGATGGTTTTGCGCAGGATACTTTCCGCAAATGGATGATGGTTTTGCTTGCAGTTGTATTGATTGTTTTTTCTATCGTTCAAACAAAAATTATTCACTACTCATCGCTTGCATATTTTCCTGTTACATTTTTTGGCGCGTATTATTTGGATAAACTGATGGAAGGTAAATTCAGCATGAAAGGTTGGATAATTATGCTGTTGAGCATTGTTGGTTTGCTGCTGATGGCTGCAATGTTGCTGCTGCCGCAAATCGCGCAATTGCTGCACAAAATCGAACCTTATTTCAAAGACCCTTTTGCTTCGGAAGCCATGTACGCAAAAGTTTACTGGAGCAAAAACGATTTCATTCCGGGCATCATTTTCAGTTGTCTTTTTACGGTAAGTATTTTAATGTTTATCACCTCGAAATTGAAACAGGCAATTGCAACTTTGTTGTTCAGTATGGCTTTGTTTACACAGTTTTTTATGGTGTGGTTTGTGCCGCGTATCGAGCGTTATTCGCAAGGCGCAATGATTGATTTCGTCAAAGAAAAAGCGAAAGAAAACAGCCGCATTGAAGCAACAGGATTTAAAAGTTACGCGCATCTTTTTTACGGCAAACAACTTCCACCGCAATCTTACAATGATTCTTCAATGCATTATTACATCACGAAAATTCATCGTTTGGATGTTGTAAACACATGGATAAATGCCGAAGAGATTGAAAGAAAAAACGGATTTGTTTTTTTGAAGAAACGCACAGAGCAATAAAATCTCCGTGTCTTTGCGGTGCAAAATATTCATGCCTTAATTTCTATCTTCACGATTGATGTATAGATTATTTCCGGCAATCCTTTTTTCTTGTTTTGTTGTTTGCCATGCGCAATACCCGCAACACTTTACCTACGATAACGAAAACGGATTGCCGAGCAATGAAGTTTACAGCATTGAGCAAGACAAAAAAGGATTTATCTGGTTTGGCTGCGATGCGGGACTTTTCAAGTTTGACGGAGTGCGCTACACTGCATATAAATGCGCTACACAAAACTCAAAATCTATTTCCAACCTTACGTTTTCGGTTGATGAAAGACTTTATTGCCTGAATTTTCAAGACCAGATTTTTTATGTAGAAAAAGATGCGCTGAGAGAGCTAAAGCACACGCTTCAAAAAATTTCAAACATTGCAGCAGATAAAAACGGACTTTTGTATGTCAACCACGCAAATGGTATTTCGGTTTTTAATCCGAAAACCAAAGAATGGAAAAGTATAAACGGCATTACAGATTTTACCCGTTCGGTTGTTGTGAACGATAAAAATGAAGTGTATTTTTTGTGCCAAAATGGTTTAGCAAAATTCAATGGTGAAAAAATCAAATTGTATCAATTCCCCGATAATACAAAAAACGTTTCTTCTCACTTCCGCTTGGTTTATCATCAAAACGATGCTTGGGTTTTTAAACGCGACAGCGCGTTTTTTTATATGCTGAAAAATGAACAGCTTATCCAAAACAAAAATAAAAATCTGAGTATTGCGCTGCAATACCGCAAGGTAACAAACTTAAAATCGTTGTCGGACGGAAATCTTTGGATTGCCACATACAATGGCATTATTCGTTACGATACGAACAACGATTCTGCAACAGTTTTTTATCCCGAATTATCATTTTCAGATGCGTTGCTTGACCGCGAAGGAAACTATTGGTTCACTTCTTTGCAAACAGGAATTTTGCGCGTTCCGAATTTGAATTATGTAGTGTGGAATGCTTCGGCTGCGCTCAGCACAAACAAAAACGAAACGCTGAAAAATGAAAAACTCACGCACCTTGCCACTGATGGAACATCCGTTTATTTCAGCACGCTAAACGGAACAATCGGTGCGCTCAATGCATCTTCTAATGAATTGAAAGCTTTTCACACAGGCAAAAATGCGGATGTTGAATGTTTGTTTTTTGACATAACCGAACAACGCTTAATTTTTAATTCGCAAAACCAAAGTTACACGCTCAAAAACGATGCGATAACTAAAATTCCGTTTCAAACAAATGCCATAAAAACGATTCATCACGTTCCGCCTTTTTATTTTTTGGGAACATCATCGGGTTTGTATGCAGAAAGCAACAATCAAAGAGAAAAAATCAGTGATGTGTGGACACGCCAACTGATTTGGAATGAACAGAAACAACTGCTGTATGCCGCTACCAATCAAGGTTTGCAACTGCTTCAGCAAAAACAAAACGAATGGATTTGTACAGACACTTTGTTTCCGAAAACGCAAATCGTTTCCATTGATTTTGATGAAAAAACACAACAGCTTTTCGCGCTTACTTTTAACGGAAAAATTTATTCCATTTCCGATGCCAAACAAACAAATCTGGCTGCTCAACTTTCCGAAGATGCACAACCCAATCGCTTGAAACACTATCAAAATAAATTATGCGTTGCAAGCAACAAAGGCGTTTGGATTTATGACTTGGAAAAAAGAGAATGGAACAATCTAAACGGCTTATCGGGCTTGGCTTCCGAGAACGTGCAAGACCTGTTGATTTTAGAAAATAACTTATGGTTGGCTACAGGAAAAGGGTTGCAAAAAATTCCGCTCAATATAAATTCTGAAAAACCGCTTGCGAAAGTTTATCTGAAAAATCAAAAAAATGATGTCAGATTGAATTACGGACAATCACTCATACTTTTTCCCGAAGTAAGCAGTTATACAAGTAACGGAAATTTTGAATATTTCTACCGCATCAATCAAAACGAATGGCTCAAATTGCCTGCAACCGTTGAGCAAATTGAAATTCAAAACCTGCCTTCGGGAAATTTTGAAATAGACCTAAACGCGAATGACCATCTCAACAGAAATTCTGAAAACACCATTGTAATCAAAGGTTATGTAAGCCCGCCTTATTGGAAAACTTGGTGGTTTGTTTTGATGTGTGTAACATTCTTGGGGCTTATTGTTGTTCTTATCGTGAAAAAAATTATCGCCAACATTCGGCAGCGTGAACAACAAAAAACGCAAGTGGTTAATTCGCAGCTTACCGCGCTCAAAGCGCAGATGAACCCGCATTTTATTTTCAATGTGCTCAACTCCATTAAAAGTTACATCTACGAAAACGACAAGGATAAAGCTGCGGATTATCTGGACGATTTTTCTGATTTAATCCGCAGGACATTAGAAGCGAGTGAAACACAATACACCGATTTGGCAGACGAAATCAAGCTGATAAAACTCTACATAGAACTGGAAGCAATGATGCTGGGCGGTGATTTTTCTTACACTATTGATGTGGATAATTCGTTGGATTATCAACTGAAAATACCTGCCCTGATATTGCAACCTTATATCGAAAATGCCTTCAAGCATGGTTTGCGGCACAAAGAAGGAACGAAAAAATTAAATCTCGTTTTTAAAAAAATCGGACATAACGGTATTCAGGTTGAAATTACCGACAATGGCATTGGCAGAGTGGAAGCGCAGAAAATAAATGATGCAGCAACGCACAAAAAAATATCGTTTGCCACACAAGCCATTGAAAAAAGAATGGCGCTCATCAACGCACAGAAAAAACAAACGATTACCAGCGAAACCATTGACCTGTATGATGATACAAACAACGCTGTGGGAACAAAAATTATGGTAAGGATTGTACATAATTAATATTGCTCGCCAAGACGCGAAGCCGCCAAGAAAACCTCTGCGCCTTCGCGCCTCTGCGAGAAAAAACCAAACAAAATGAAAGCGATAATTATTGACGATGCTGCACAGGCAAGAAAACTGCTTCGGCTGATGTTGGCGGAATTACCCGAAGATATTGAGGTAATTGCAGAGGCGGAAAATGCAAATGAAGCCATTAAGCAAATAAAGCAACACCAACCCGACCTTGTGTTTCTCGACATAGAAATGCCGGGCACAAGCGGTTTGCAACTGTTGGAAGAACTAAGCACCGAAAGCATAAATTTTGAAACCATATTTGTTACCGCATACAGCCAATACGCCATACAAGCGTTTAAGCTCTCTGCCGTTTGATTATTTGCTCAAACCTTTCCGAAAAACCGACTTGCAGAAAGCCATACATAAAGCCAAAGAACAAAACCGCCTCAAACAATCCACAGAACGGCTTGCTTTATTGCTGAATAACCTGAAAACCGACCACAACCAAACGCTTTGTATTCCGCTTAACTACGGCTACGAATACCTGCCGCTCTGCGATATTGAACACCTTGAAGCCGAAACAGCTTATACCAATTTCCACCTCAAAAACGGTAAAACACTAATGGTGTCTAAAAACCTCAAGCATTACGAAAATGTGCTGTGTTCTTTGCCCGCTTTTGCCAAAATAAACCGCTCATATATTGTGAATTTGGCATCTGTAAAATCTTACCGTAAAGAAGATAGAGGAACAGTTGTATTATCAAGCGGAATAACTATAAAACTATCGCCCAACCACGCTGACGATTTTTTGCAGAAGATGAAGGGGTTTTCGAGGTAGAAAAGCAAACCACAAAATCAAGGGAGATAGAAAAACAAAAACCACAATTTTTAAAAATGATTATTTTCACAATGGCTTTTATCTGTGTTTTAATCAATAAATTTTTATTTTTTCATAGATAAAAGCCAAAATATACTTAATCAGCTATTATGCAAAGGAAGATAATTAACGACTTAACAGCGTGGAAAACAAACAAAAACCGTAAACCTTTAATTGTAAACGGAGCGCGGCAGGTAGGAAAAACCTTTGCCTTAATGCAATTTGCCCAGGAACATTTTTCATCGTTTATCTATCTCAACATGGAAATAGAATCGGAGTTGAGAGAATTTTTGGATAAAGATATTCAGCCCGAAAAAATTATCCGTTACATTGAACTCATTAAAAACCAAAAAATAACCACCGGCACATTCATTTTTTTTGATGAAATACAAGCCAGCGAAAGAGCATTAACTTCATTAAAATATTTTTGCGAGCAAACACCCGAATACTATGTTGCAGCCGCAGGTTCGTTGTTGGGCGTGGCGGTAAACCGCGAAAAATATTCTTTTCCTGTTGGTAAAGTAGATGAGTTATCTATGTTTCCGTTTGACTTTGAAGAGTTTTTGTGGGCTTTGGGTTATCAAAAATTATCCGAAGAAATTCGTCATCATTATGCCAGCAATTCTGCTATGGCTGATGCTTTGCACAAAACAGCTTTAAATTTATACAAGCAGTATTTGGTAATTGGCGGAATGCCTGCCGCCATAAAAAGTTTTGTGGAAACCAACAGCTACATTGATGTTCAGATTATTCAGAACAATATTTTTAACGAATACATTGCCGATATGGCAAAATACGCCAACAATACCACCAGTGTAAAAATAAGAGCCTGCTTCAATTCCATACCTGCACAGTTGGCAAAAGAAAACCGTAAATTTCAGTACAAAATGGTGCAAAAAGGCGGTACGGCAACCATTTTTGGCGAAAGTATAGAATGGCTGAATTTTGCGGGAACGGTTTTAAAATGCCAAAAAATTACACAAGGCACAATTCCGGTTGCTGTTTATGCTTACTTCCCCGATTTTAAACTCTATATGAGCGATGTGGGAATGCTTACGCTCAAATCGGGGCTGCCTGCACAAATGCTGTTGCAGGAAAACAACGAGGACAATACATTTATGGGTATGGTAACAGAAAATTATGTTGCGCAGGTATTTGTTGCCAAGAAAATTCCGCTTTACTACTGGAAAAACGACAACACAGCCGAAGTGGATTTTGTGCTTCAGCAAGATGTAAATGTAATTCCCGTAGAAGTAAAAAGCGGCACAAACACCCGCAGTAAAAGTTTAATGATGTTTGCAAAGCAATACCACTGCCCTTATGCCATTCGTATATCTCAAAAAAACTTTGGCTTTGAAAACAATATCAAATCTGTACCCTTATACGCTGTATTTTGTATTTGATGTTCCTAAATCAAAGAAAAAAAACTCCGCGCCTTTGCGCCTCTGCGAGAAAACTAATAGCTCGAAAACCACTTCGTAAACTCAAATGTAGTGTTTGTAAAGAAACTCCCCTTTCATCGGCTGATGACAGCTTCCTTTGTGAGTTAATCAAAAAAGTAAAACTAATAATGAAAAAAACACTACAAAAATTAGCCGCCTGCGCAGTTTTAGCGGCAGGCTTAACAACCAGCGCTTTTGCCCAAATTCCAAACAGCGGTTTGGTTCACAAATGGCTTTTTGACGGCAATGCCAACGATACACGTGGCACAGACCACGGAACGGTGTCGGGCGCAACCCTCACTGACGACCGCTTCGGCAACGCCAATTCCGCCTATCAGTTTGACGGAATAAACGACATCATTACAATGGACGGATTTGAACCCGGCAAAGGAGATTTCACCCTTTCTTTTTGGTTTAAAGCCGACACCGCAAAATTGACAACGCTCATTAACCAGTATGATAATGGTGCAAACGGTTTTAGTATTGGATTAGATGCAACTAATAAGCCTCAATTTTATGTATGGGACGATGCGAACCGTCATCGTGGGGGTAATTCTTCCCATGGTTCTTCCATCAATAATTGGCATAATCTTATACTGACGCACGATTATGATGGGTATTCACGATTTTACGTTGACGGTGTAGAGAAGCTTTGGAGCAGCACCGGTTTTTTGGGAAATATTAGTTCGAATAATCCGTTGCGGATAGGTTCTGACGGATATTCTTATTTCTTTAAGGGCGCAATAGATGACATTTTGGTTTATGATCGTGTATTAACGCAAGCTGACATAAACCAGATACATTTTGACGGTGTTTGTCTTGTACATATTCCCGATAATTTTTTTAAAAGCAAACTGGTAAATGACCTCAATATCAACACCAACGGCAACTCGGAAATAGAGTGCAGCGAAGCAGCAGCGTTTTCGGGAACTATTTATGCTCACTTCGCAGGAATATCTGACCTTACCGGTATCGAAGCATTCACATCAGCAACAGGGCTTTGGGCGTATGGCAATCAACTTAGCGATATAGACCTTAGCCAAAATGTTGCGTTAGAAGAGATTGATGTAGATGAAAATGCACTTAGTATGTTAGACCTTAGCCAAAATGTTTTGTTAGAAAAAATTTCGTGTTCAAACAACCTGCTTACTTCGCTTATATTGGGCAACAACACAGTCTTACAGGAGCTTGATTGCACGGGCAATGCGCTTACATCTTTAAATGTAAGTGCCAATACGGGTTTAATTCGTTTGGATTGCAGCAATAACCAGCTCACAAGTTTGAATGTGGCAAATGGAAACACATTAGGCGGCTTTGAGAGTTTCTTTGCAAAAAACAATCCTAATCTTAGCTGTATTAAAGTGGATGCGGGCTTTGACATTGCTTCTTCCGGCTGGCTGAATATGCCTTTTAAATTTGGTTTTGATGCAGGCGTAAATTTCAGCGATAATTGCGGAGGCGCAACGCCTCCTGCCGCGCCAACCAACCTTACCTTAACTCCCGTTGGTGGCACTTCAATGTCCATCACCCTAAACTGGACAGACAACGCAACGGACGAAACGGGTTACAAAGTAGAGCGCAGCACAAACGGCACAACGTTTACTGAAATCGCATCTTTAGGAGCAAACGTAACAACATACAGCGATGTTACCGTAGCAGCAGACGTAGTTTACTATTACCGTGTTTATGCCTACAATGCTAATGGAAACTCAGGTTTCTCTAACGTTGCAAATGCAATTACATCAGGAGTAACAGGCATCAACGAAACGGATGCGCAAAACATGGTGAGCGTTTATCCAAATCCTGCAAGTGATGTTGTAACTATTGCCAACATTCCAAACGGAGCAGTAATTTCTGTTTCAGACCTCGCGGGCAAAGTGGTAGCAATCACAACTCCCGCCACCGAAACAACCACCATCAGCACCGCAGATTTCACCAACGGCATCTACCTCATCCGCATCAACACCAACGGAATTGTCGCCAACAAAAAATTGGTAATCAATAAATAACAAAACCACAGAGGCACGAAGGACACAGAGCAAAACCCCTTTGTGTTCTCTGTGTCTTTGTGGGATAAAATTTTCATTGTACCGGATTTTGTTTAATCCCGCTTTCGGCAACGAGGGCGGGATTTTTTGTGTGTTAGGAAAGCCATATAGAACGCTGATTCATTAGGATTTTTATGATTTGCGCTGATTTTTAAAATCATTCTTATCATAACAATCACACTCCCATCAGCGTTCTACTCCTTCAAAAAAATATTTCAAAAATTTGGTTTTGTGATATGAGTTATTAACTTCGTGTAACAATATTTAAAATTAAGCCGTACACAATCAAACAAACACAAGCCTATCAGCAATAGCTCTACTTCATTAAAGGTTTCTTAATTCAGTTTGTTTTTACTTATTTTTTATCAGTCAATATAATGCCTTAATCGGCTTAGTATCATTTATTTAATTCATTAACTAAACAACACATCGCGCCTATCGCTTAAAAATCTACGTATTGTTCACATCAAAAACAGAACACGTATGAATGTCCAATCATTAAGCGATCAGGTACTTCTGCAGCAGTACCTCAAAGGAGACGAAGCTGCATTGAACACACTTATCTCGCGACACAAAAACAAGGTTTACACCTGTATTTATGTGATGGTACGCGACCAGTATCTTGCAGAAGATATGTTTCAGGATGTGTTTATTAAAGCCATAAACAAGTTGCGCAGCGGCAACTACAACGAGGAAGGCAAATTCAGCGCGTGGCTGATGCGCATTGCCCACAATCATTGCATGGATTATTTCCGAAAAATAAAGATTGCACCCAACAGGAAAATAACCACCAGCACCGGTGAAGATATTTTTAAATTTATTGGCGAAGAAGATGTGCCTGCCGAAACACATTATGATATTGAAACCAAAGAAGGCAGGTTGAAATTATTGCTCGACCAGTTGCAGCCCGACCAGCGCGAAGTGATTATCCTGCGCCATTTCTACAATTTCAGTTTTAAAGAAGTTGCGGCTTACACCAACGTAAGCGTAAATACTTCGCTGGGCAGAATGCGCTACGCGCTTATCAATTTGCGCAAGATTATCGAAGAGCAAAAAGTTGAAGTGTATTAAATCTTCTAATATTTTCTTTGAAAAGCCAAAGCAATTTGCTTCGGCTTTTTTTGTTCCCCTCTTTTATTCTAACCACATAAATACATAGTTGGGTGTTTGTTTACGCAAGCAAACGCTCTGTGTTCTTTGTGTACTCTGTGGGAAATAAAAAAAGCCAAACAAGTCGTCATCGCAATCAATTATGTTACCATTCCACTTTTCGGCAAATATTTTTCAAAACAAATTCAACTTTTTCACACAATAGCTTTGATTAACTGATTCCGCGCTCTACATTTGCGCGCTTTTTAAAACAGCGTACAAAAAATGGCAAGTAACATTACACTAACTATGATTAAGCCCGATGCAGTTGCAGACGGGCACACAGGAAAAATCCTTGATTTAATTATTGCAAACGGTTTCAAAATTCAGGCAATGAAACTCAGCCGTCTTTCGAGAGAAAAAGCCGAAGAGTTTTATGCCGTACACCGCGAGCGTTCTTTTTTTGGCGAGCTGATTGACTTTATGACCGAAGGACCAATTGTTGCCGCAGTGCTTGAAAAAGAAAATGCAGTTGAAGATTTCAGAAAAC
>CAZSEG010000059.1:0-18666 GCA_964605875.1 uncultured Chitinophagaceae bacterium | reverse complement strand
ACTATCAATACCGCTCACGTTGAGTACCAAACTCCTAACAGGCACTACGCACACGTAGATTGCCCGGGTCACGCTGACTATATTAAAAACATGGTAACGGGTGCTGCCCAAATGGACGGTGCTATCCTTGTTGTAGCTGCAACTGACGGACCAATGCCTCAAACCCGCGAACACATCTTGTTGGCGCGTCAGGTAGGTGTTCCTCAAATCGTTGTTTTCATGAACAAAGTTGATTTGGTGGACGACCCTGAGTTCTTGGAGTTGGGCGAAATGGAAATTCGCGACTTGTTGAAGTTCTACAACTTCGATGGCGATAACATTCCTGTAATCAAAGGTTCTGCTTTGGGCGCGTTGAATGGCGAAGCTAAATGGGTAGAAAGCATCAATGAACTGATGGCTGCCGTAGATAGCTGGATTCCTGTTCCTCCGCGTATGGTTGACCTTCCATTTTTGATGCCTGTTGAGGATGTATTCTCTATCACCGGTCGTGGTACTGTTGCTACTGGTCGTATTGAGCGTGGTGTTATCAACTCAAACGATCCTGTTGAAATCATCGGTTTGCAAAAAGAAGGTGATAAAGCACTTCAATCTACTGTTACAGGTGTGGAAATGTTCCGCAAAATCCTTGACAGAGGCGAAGCTGGTGACAACGTTGGTTTGTTGTTGCGCGGTATCGAGAAAGAAGCTATCAAACGCGGTATGGTTATCGTGAAACCGGGTTCTGTTACTCCGCACACTGAGTTCAAATGCGAAGTTTACGTATTGAGCAAAGAGGAAGGTGGTCGTCACACTCCGTTCTTCAATCAATACCGTCCTCAGTTCTACTTCCGTACAACTGACGTTACAGGTGAAATTACTTTACCTGCAGGTGTAGAGATGGTTATGCCGGGCGATAACGTTACTTTGACCGTTAAGTTGATTTACCCAATCGCGATGGAAAAAGGTTTGCGTTTTGCGATTCGCGAAGGCGGACGTACAGTAGGTGCAGGTCAAGTTACCGAAATCATCAAGTAAGCAACTAATACCTAATATTGAACAAAAGGCAGTCAGCAATGGCTGCCTTTTTTGTTTTTCATCTTTCTGAAACCAACATTTTGCCCGTCAAAAATTGTTCTCAAAATATTTTTTTCGTCATAAAATTTCATTTACAAATTCTTTACCGTTTATTCGTTTTTCAAATAACAAGGGGTACATGAAACACTCACTCACAAAATTGATGGCAGCACTGCTTTTATGCTTTTCGGCAACTGCATTTTCACAAAATAAAGACATTGATAAAGGCGACCAGACTTTGAAAAAAGCAATGGAGCAATCGGACAAAGCAAAGCGAAACGAATTGATACAAAAAGCCCGCGAACAGTGGATGTCGGGCGGTTTGAAAAGCCCTGAAATTGCCGTAAAATTAGGCGATGCGTATCTTGAAATCAAAGATTATCAAGCAGCATCAACTGCATTTGGCTCGGCAAGCAAAGAGGAAAGAAAAGTAGGCTTCAAAAAATTAGCTTACCTGCAATTGGAAGAAGCATTTGCATCATCCGACCCGAAAATGGAGGTTAAAACTTTGCGTTCGGCAATCAGCTTTTTCACCAAAGCGGATGCTTACAAAGAAGGCGCGCGAGCAGCAGGCGATAAATATTACGACAGAGGCGCAGACAGCTACAACAAGGCGTTGGAGTATTACATTCCTGCCGAAGCAAGCGATAAAATAGGCAAAATTGCCGATGATTATTCTGCCAAAGGCGATGACATAAAAGCTGCCGAAACTTATATGCTTCAAAAGAAAGAAGAAGGGTATAAAAAAGCGGGCGACATCTACTTCGGCAAGAACGATTACAGCAAGGCTTTTGATGCTTATTATGCAGGAAACATCACTTCGGGCTTGAAAAAATATGCCGAGCAGTTGATGGCAGAAGGCAAGACGACCGAAGCCGAGCAGATGTTTGGGAAAGTTGCCGATGCGTATTTGAACAAAGAAGATAAATCTTCGGTTGTGAAAATGGGCGAAGAGCAGGTGGCAAAATCAAACTATGGTTTGGCTGCAACGCTTTACGATAAGGCGGGCGATGATTTGAAAGCCTCAAAATACAAAGCATACACGCAGCTTCTGACCTTCGAGTTTGACGAAGCCATCAGATTGTTGGAAGCGAATGGCGAAGCATCATTGTCGAAAGCGATTACGGCTAATTTGAAATTTTTAAACCCTTTGGCGAATGTCGGCTACACTTTAGATGAAATGAAAAAAGCGGCTCCAACCATCGGAACTGTGGCGGATGCTTCGGGCAATAAAGTTCCCGAAAAAGCCGATGTGAAAGCATTTGAAGATTATTACAAAACTGCTAAAGGTCAGGTATTTGACCAATGCAACACACTGTCATTAAACATCAGCAAAATCACCGACCCCGAGTTGAAAAAATTGATGCGTCAAAAATTCTTGCAGTACAAGGCAGTTGGCAATATTTTAAATGCAGAAACTTTTGCCGTGAAGATTCAGAAGGCACAGGTTAGCTTTAAAGATGCGATTCTTTAAACTGTAAATTTCATCCATAGAAAAGGGCAAATACTTTTAAAAGTGTTTGCCCTTTTTGTTTTGTCCGCAAAATGCAAACTAAAGGCGAGCAAAATAGTAATTGAACGGATAGAAAAAATGCGGGCAACTACACATATCAATGCAATAAATATCTTCGCTGCGTTTTTAGGATAAAAACCTAACCATGCCGATTGCATTAGAATTAAACTTACTGCCCGAAGAGTTGGCATTGCCGGATTTGCTGAAAGCAAAAACGGCAGATACTTTACAGATTTCCGAAAATGAAATTTCTCATATTGCTGTTGTTAGAAAATCATTAGATGCACGTAAAACGCAGATTTACTTTTTACTGAAAGTTGATGTTTATCTGAACAACGAAGTTTATACAAAAGAACTGCGCACCTTTCAGTTCAAGCCTGTTTCAAATGATAAAACCTGCCATATCATTGGTTTTGGTCCTGCAGGTATTTATGCCGCGTTTCAATGTCTGGAAAACGGCATCAAGCCAATTGTATTAGAAAGAGGAAAAGCAGTAGCAGAAAGACTGAAAGATATTTCAGCAATACATAAAAAACTTGCCATCAATCCTGAAAGCAACTATTGCTTTGGCGAAGGCGGAGCGGGAACTTACAGCGATGGCAAGCTCTACACACGCAGCAGCAAACGTGGCGATATTAAAAAGGTATTGGATGTTTTTATTCAGCATGGAGCAGATGAAAAAATAGGATACGAAGCGCATCCGCACATCGGCACAAACAAGCTGCCGCGCATCATTCAGACCATGCGCGAAAACATTATTGCGCATGGTGGCGAAATTCATTTCAGCAAAAAGGTAAGTGATTTTAAAATTGAAAATGGTGTTGTTACTCAAATTATTTGCAGTGATGAAACTGTATTTGATTGTCAAAACGTAATTCTCGCAACGGGACATTCGGCACGTGATATTTTTGAATTGCTGCATCGCAAAAAGATATTGATAGAAGCAAAGCCTTTTGCTTTAGGTGTTCGCATAGAACACAAGCAATCACTCATAGACAACATACAATACAAACGCCCTGAACGCGGTGATTTGTTGCCTCCGTCAAGTTATAGCTTGGTTGCGCAAGCCTGTGGCAGAGGAGTGTTTTCTTTTTGTATGTGTCCGGGTGGAGTGATTGCTCCGGCAGCGACAGATGCAAATGAAATTGTAGTAAACGGTTGGAGTTCGAGCGCGCGAAACGGCATCTATTCCAACAGTGGAATTGTAGTTGCCGTAAACCCTGAGAACTGGATGCGATATGAAAAGCATGGCGCATTAGCCGCTTTGCAATTTCAAAAGGATATAGAGCAAAAAGCATTTACTGTTACAAATTCATTGAGCGCACCTGCTCAACGAATGGAAGATTTTATTCAAAATAAATTATCAAAAGATTTACCGCGCACATCTTATCAGCCCGGTTTAATTTCAGCAGATTTAAGCGAAATACTTCCAACATTTATTACCGAAAGTTTACGCGAGGGCTTAATTGATTTCGGTAAAAAAATGCGCGGCTACAGAACTAATGAAGCTGTGTTAGTTGGTGTTGAAAGCCGCACCAGCAGCCCTGTTCGGATTCCGAGAGCGAAAGAAACATTCCGTCATCCGCAAATAAAAAACCTGTTTCCGTGTGGCGAAGGCGCAGGCTATGCAGGCGGCATTGTGAGCGCAGCGATGGATGGCATGGCTTGTGCAAATGCACTTTAATTCAGAAGTTCCTGCAAACAAAAAAGGCGCGAACACAGTCCGCACCTTTTGTATTATCTCATATCTAAAGTCTAACTTCTCATATCTGTTTATTTCAAATAAGCCGAATACATCCATACAGATTTTTCCTGCTCACGAATGTAATCACTCATCAAGGCATTTGTACCTTCATCATCAGCATCGCCTGAAAGCGCAAGTATTTCACGCTCCAATTCAAGCAGCGTTGAAAAGCCATCTAATACTTTTTTCACAGCCTGCTTACCTTCGGTTACATCTTTCGCCTCTTTGATTTTAGAGTGCTTGGTGTAATCAGAAAACGTATGCAAAGGCGTACTGCCAAGCGTTAGAATACGCTCGGCAATCTCATCTACCTTCAACAAAGCATCTGTATAAAGCTCTTCAAATTTCAGATGTAATTCAAAAAATTTTTCGCCCGTGATGTTCCAGTGAAAACCACGCGCATTGATGTAAAACAACTGGTAGTTTGCCAACAGCAAGTTCAGTTTTTCCGAAAGATTTTTTGCCTTACCGGCATCTAAACCGATTTGATTTTTCTTAGCCATATCCCTATTTGCCTTTCTGCTTTTATCCAAACAAAATATTACTGCGCTTTTGGTGCAGCTTCTGTGCTGTGACCGTGTCCTGTGCAAGCAGGTTTTGCTTCGGCAGATTTTCCTTGCTCTTTGCTGCAACTTTTACCTTCGGCTTTCATTTTGCTGCAACATGCAGGCACTGTACCATCAGCCGATGCCGATGCGTGAGCTGCTGCGCAACATTCTTTTTTACCTTTTGCTTTTTTGTTCTTTTTACCACCATCGTGATTGTAGTTCGCAAATACTGCAAAGCCTGCCAATGCAAACATCAAAATCAATAATCCGTTTTTCATTTTATACTGTTTTATCTATTAAAAAATTATTCGGGCAGTGTACCGATAACGGTAATGCCACCTTTTACTTTTTGCTTTAAATCCACATCTATTTTGGTACCTACAGGCAAAAACAAATCTACTCTTGAACCGAACTTAATAAAGCCCAACTCTCCGTTTTGAGATACTTCATCACCTTCATTCAGATACCAGCGGATTTTACGCGCCAGTTTACCTGCAATCTGACGGACAAGAATTTCTACACCGTCTTCGCTTTCAATTACCACCGTGTTGCGCTCGTTTTTTTCTGAACTTTTCGGATGCCACGCAACCAAGTATTTCCCGGGATGGTATTTTTGATAAGACACCGTACCCGCCATTGGCGCGCGGTTTACATGCACATTTGCCGGACTCATAAATATGCTTACCTGAATGCGTTTGTCGTTAAAGTATTCGTTCTCCTGCACTTCTTCAATTACCACAATTTTTCCATCGGCAGGGGCAATTACTTTACTGTCGTGAATCACCATTTCGCGGTGCGGAATGCGGAAGAACGAGGCAAAAGCAGCAAGTATTACAATCGAGAAACCGCCTGTAATCCAATATACTGTCGGATTTGAAAAAAGGTAGGCGAGCAGTGCATTCAAAATCAGCAGCACAATACCGGAAACCAATAGTATTCTATGTCCTTCGCGGTGAATGGTGATTTTTTTCTTCATTTCTTTTGTTTAGACGAATACGAAAATAGTATTCTTAATGATATGTTCATAGAACGGATGAAAGCGGCTTTTGTTTCTGTTCTTTTTATTGAGCAATTAAACTGTTCAATTCATTTGTAAGCAAAGCAACAACCGCGCTTGATGTAAAAGCTCTATTACCAAATTTTTCTATCTGCTGAATGCCTTTTGACGCATTGGTCAAAAACAATTCACTTGCGTTTTCTAAATCACTGACGGTGAAATCGCGCTGCTGTATTTCCGTTTTATTACCCAACAATATTTCTATTACTTTTTTACGCATCACGCCATCCACACAGCCGCTTTGCAAAGGCGGTGTGTAAACCACTTCATCCTTTACCATAAAAAAATTTGAACTAAGCGCTTCGCAAATATTTCCATCGGTATTGGGTAAAATCATTTCATCCAGCGCGCGTTCTTTTGCCTCAACAGATGCCAACACATACAACAAGGCGCTGCTCGATTTTACATTGCCCATTGCGTGCGCAGGTTTGCTAAACTGCACAGATACATCAACCGCCTTTAACTTATGCAACGAGTAAAATTCAACACCATCATTTTCCATTTCAATAACAAAGCCGCAATTATTCTCAGCAGGTAAATATCTTCCTTCCCCCTTGCGATAGAATTGAATTCTGACACGGGCAAAGCGGCATTGATTTGCTGCTGAGAGTTTTAATATTTCATCTTCAAAAAATGCTTTGTTCCAAGCATCAGGCAATTGCATTTTCAGTAAATGAACGCTTTGCATTATTCTTTCAAAATGCTCATCCATAAAAGCAACCTTGCCATGAAACATACGCATAGATTCAAAAAAACCATCGCCAAAACGAAGGCGATTAGCAGCGCTGAACACGACTGCGTTTTCTTCTAAAAGATTTCCATTGAAGTTGATGAAAGACATTGCTGCGGTGAAGATAGAGATTTGAAGATTGAAGTAGAATTTCTACTAAATCGAATACTGTTAAAGGATTTATAAAAACCAAAAGGGCAACTAAATTTCTTAGCTGCCCTTTTCTATTTCTGTTTTCTATTTTCTACTCTGCAATCAAAGCCGCATTCAGGTATTCTCTGTTCAGGCGGGCAATGTTGGATATGGAAATTTCTTTAGGACATTCCGCTTCGCAAGCACCTGTGTTGGTGCAGTTGCCGAAGCCTTCGGCATCCATCTGCGCCACCATTGCCAACGCGCGTTTGTGCGCTTCGGCTTTGCCCTGCGGCAACATAGATAGTTGCGATACTTTAGCCGAAACAAACAGCATCGCGCTTGCGTTTGTGCAAGCCGCCACACACGCTCCGCAACCTATGCAGGCTGCGCTGGCAAAGGCTTCATCGGCAATGTCTTTACCAACAGGCAGTGCGTTGGCATCCTGCGCGTTGCCTGTGTTTACGCTCACAAAACCTCCGGCTGCAATAATTCTGTCGAAAGCACCTCTGTCCACCGATAAATCTTTCAGCACGGGAAAAGCCGCAGCGCGCCAAGGTTCCACTACGATAGTATCGCCATCTTTAAACGAGCGCATGTGCAACTGGCAGGTAGTTACCGCATCTTTTGGTCCGTGCGGACGACCATTGATATACATGCTGCACATACCGCAGATTCCTTCGCGACAATCATGGTCGAACACCACAGGTTCTTTGCCTTCGTTGATGAGTTGCTCATTCAGCACATCAAACATTTCAAGGAAAGACATATCTTCTTCCACATGGTCAAGTTTATAGGTTTCAAACGAACCTTTGGTTTGTGTGTTTTTCTGTCTCCATACTTTTAAAGTGATTTGCATACTATTTCAATTTGAATTATCGTAACCCTGTTTTTATGCTTCAAACACGCAAAATTTCTTTTGCCTGTTCTAACTCGTTATCTGTTAATGAAGTGCAATAATATTAAATGCAGTTTCAAGTTTACAAACAATATTTCTGTTGGTGGTGATTAAGGAGCAGCAGCACGGCAGCATTTTTTTAGTATTCTACGGTCATAACAAGTTCAAGTTTTCCAAAGATGTCATATTGCTCAGTTCGTACAACACCATATCCCGGAACATACCATTCTTTAAATTTTGTAACTATGTAACCTTCTTTATTTGCCAATCCCATTTTAATTTGATTTTCTCTGACAAACTGTTGTGTTTTTTCGGCATCAGTTTCGGCTTGTAATGCAACCGCTTTGTCGGCAGATTCAAATTTGAACTTGCCGATATTTTGTGTCCAGGTTTCGGAGGTAATTATGAATGCTTCATAAGTTTTTCCATGTACAGTTACCGGTTGTTTATCTTCAATTTTAGAAACGGCATAACCTATGGTATGTTTAGAATTTGAAAAATATTTTTTTGCATTTACATCAATTGTGTTGTACACGGCATGCGTTCGTGTAACTTTCCAGTTTCCAAAACCCGACTCGCCTGTGTTTGCATTGTAGCCGTATC
The DNA here is from genome assembly GCA_964605875.1 of uncultured Chitinophagaceae bacterium. Classification (GTDB taxonomy): domain Bacteria; phylum Bacteroidota; class Bacteroidia; order Chitinophagales; family LD1; genus UBA7692. Next base: position 10,388 of record CAZSEG010000059.1, on the reverse strand, counting down.
TGTTTTCAATTGTGCTTGTTGTTTTTATATGGCTGAAAACTTCCTTTTTAAGTGTTACATCAACAGCCTTTTCTACGCCAATGCCATAGTCGTAGTATTTAGGTAATACATCACCAACTTTCATGTTTAGAGGATACTCTTTAATCCCTTGAATAGCAAATCCCAATGTGTCGTCTTGCCACACATACCACAGTATTTCAGAATTTCTTGAAGCATATATTGTATCGTCCTTGCAAGCTGTAAGGAAGTTGTATGTTTTCTTACCTTGAACCATAGTGTTTGTGATTCTTATACCACCTCCTGTGGTGTCAAATTTGGTTACTGTCATTTCTACGGTTGAAGAAGAATTGGCTGCTTTTTTGCCGGACATACATTCCTCGTTGTAAGCATTGATAAACTTCTTTTTGTCTTTCTCTTTCATCAATGTGTATTTGGTGGCTTCGGCACTGCCCGGTGTGAGCGTGTACATTTTTGTATGTACCTTAAACTTGTCGCCCTCTTTTACATTAAAACAGTTTTGAGAAAAGGTTGCAGTTGTGTTTAAAAAGAACATTGAAAGTCCTATTGCTGCTGTTTGTATTGTCATTTTTCGTTTCAGTACTTATTGATTATTCGGTGTCAAATTTATCATTTATTTTATTGGTTTTCTTGTCGGTTGTTTCAATGTCGTGGCGGTCGTCTTAAAATGGCGTAGTGGACTATCTGCGCCCTGCTAAGAAAGTGGAAGATACAGCCCGAAATATTTCCAAATCTATATGCGGTGTTAAAGTGAATGTAGAAATATGATGAACGCTGCGCTCTTTATTCATGCGGGGCGCAATAGTTGTCAATGCGCTCACGCCAAAGAAATGAAACAGGTTATAGTCTAACCAAAAGTTGAAACGTGTTGGCAGAAAAATGGTGTATTTTCCTGATGTCGGACGAATATTGAATCCGGGTGTCATGCGAATGGTATCGCCAAAACTTTGTATCCATTGCTTGCTTTAAAATCTTTTACGTACCAGTCTTGTTTGTCGGCTGCAAATTCATAACTGTATTCCGAACGTTTGAATCTTACTGCGCCCAAATCAGTCATAGAAAAACCTGCTTGAAGCGTATCAATACTTCTGTCAATGTGATACCATTTTCCGTCATCCAAATAGTGATAGAGAAACTATCATTATTTTAAGAAAGTTACTCTCCTGTGCATATCCTTTTCAAACAATATTCTGATACAATTCTATGTTCGCGCAAAATTTAAAACAATGCGCAAAGCGATAAAATCAGCCCTTATTTCGGTTTATTACAAAGACAAACTCGACCTGCTTGTAAAAGAACTGGCGAAAAATAATGTTACCATTTACAGCACCGGAGGAACGCAATCTTTTATCGAGTCGCTTGGCGTAAAAGTTATTCCTGTCGAAACGCTCACTTCCTATCCGAGCATTTTGGGCGGAAGGGTGAAAACGCTGCATCCGAAAGTATTTGGAGGCATACTGGCGCGCAGAAACGATGCGGGAGATTTGCAACAGTTGCAGGAATTTGATATTCCCGAAATTGATTTGGTGGTGGTGGATTTATATCCTTTTGAAGAAACCGTTGCGGCAGGCAAAGGCGAGGAGGATGTGGTTGAAAAAATTGACATCGGGGGCATTTCGCTGATTCGCGCTGCGGCAAAAAACTATAACGATACGTTGATTGTTGCTTCCAAAAATCAATACGAGCCATTGGTAGCATTGCTGGCAGAAAAAGGCGGAGCAACCGATGTGGAAGACCGCAGAAAATTTGCGGCTTACGCCTTTCATATTTCGTCCAACTACGACACGCGCATTTTTGAATATTTCAACCAAAGTAATTACTTCAATATTTTCAAGCAGAGCGAGGAAAACAGCCGCACGTTACGCTATGGCGAAAACCCGCATCAAAAGGGTTATTTCTACGGTAATCTGGAAGAAAAATTCACCGTACTGAATGGCAAAGAACTTTCATATAATAATTTGGTAGATGTGGATGCCGCATTGAATCTGGTAGCTGAATTTACCGCCCCAACCTGCGCTATCATTAAGCATACAAACAGTTGCGGACTGGCTTCGCGCGACTCCATTTCGGAAGCGTATAAAGCGGCTTTTGCCTGTGATACCACTTCTGCTTTTGGCGGTGTTATCGCTATCAACCGAACGGTGGATGTTGCCACGGCAAACGAAATGAACAACTTGTTTTTTGAAGTGCTTGCGGCTCCTGCTTACGAAGCCGAAGCACTGGAAATTTTGCGCAGCAAAAAGAATAGAATTTTGTTGGAAGTGTTGCCGAATGCTAAGACAACTACACATACTTTCAAGAACTTGCTCAACGGAATTTTAGTTCAGGATGCCGATGCCACTGCCGAAACCGAAAAGGATTTCAAAACAGCAACAGAAAGGCAACCAACGGCAGCAGAAATTGCAGATTTAGAGTTTGCGATTGTTGCCGTAAAGCATTTAAAAAGCAACGGTATTGCATTGGTGAAAAACAAGCAGCTTATCGGCAGCAACTGCGGACAAACATCGCGTGTGGATGCTTTGCAAAATGCTATCCGCAAAGCCGCAGAATTTGGCTTTGACTTAAAAGGTTCGGTGATGGCAAGCGATGCTTTTTTCCCTTTTCCTGATTGTGTAAATATTGCTGCAGCAGCAGGCATCACAGCCATTGCGCAACCGGGAGGAAGCATAAAAGACAAAGACTCGATAGAAGCTGCAAACGCAGCAGGGCAGGCAATGGTGATGACGGGTGTGAGGCATTTTAAGCATTAATGCGCAACGTGTATTGTTGAATAATTGCACTTCGAAACCACATAGAAACATAGTTTAGAGAGTCGAATAACAAAGTTTGCATCAGCAAATTCTTTGTGTTTCTTTTTTGCTTTTGTTGAAAGCAAGCTGCAAGAAGTTTACATAACCAAAACAAGTTTTGGACATAGACAATTACAAGGTAAAAGCTATGTAACTATGTGGTTAAAAGTGATGTGAATTTTATGCGTTTTACGTGTTGACGTAATACAGAGAAAATTTCTCGCTTTTATCCAAGCATTTCCTGCACTAATTTGTTGGCTACTTTTGGGTCGGCTTTTCCTTTGCTGGCTTTCATTACCTCACCTACAAATAAACCCAGCAAACCTTTTTTGCCTGCTTTGTATTCAGCAACTTTTTCGGGATACTTTGCCAGCACTTCTTGCGCAATTGAATGGATTAAACCTTCATCGCTGTTCTGCAACAAGTTTAACTCTTCTGCTATTTGCAATGGCGCTTTTCCGGTTTCAAGCAACACAGGAAAAATTTTTGTGGAAGCTACGCTGAAGTTGGTTTTGCCTTCGTCAATCAAAGCAATCAAAGCTGCAACTTTTGCAGCTTCTGTTTTGAATTGCTGAATCTCTATACCGTTTTCGTTCAGATAATTTTTGATGGGTCCGAGCATCCAGTTGGCTGCTGCTTTGTAGTTTTTTGTTTGCCCAATCAATTGGTTGAAGTAAGCAGAAGTAAACTTATCATCACTCAACAGGCGTGCATCGTATTCGGGTAATCCATACACAGTCATGTATTCCTCCTTCAATTCCGCAGACAGCTTCGGCATGGCGGATTTGACTTGCTGAATATATTCATCCGTAAGCACCACAGGCGGCAAATCAGGCTCGGGAAAATAGCGATAATCATGTGCATGTTCTTTGCTGCGTTGCGAAAGTGTTACACCTTTCACCGCATCAAAGCCGCGTGTTTCCTGCACTATTTTTTCGCCTGCTTCCAACGCATCTATCTGGCGCATAAATTCAAACTCAATAGCGCGTTTTACATTGCGCATACTGTTCATGTTTTTCACCTCACTGCGCGGATTATATTCCGTTGCGCCTTTCAAACGCACGGAAATATTGGCATCGCAACGCATGCTGCCTTCTTCCATATTTCCATCGCATATATCCAGATAGCGCACTAATTTTTGAATCTCATAAAGATATGCCATCGCTTCATCACCGCTGCGAATGTCAGGCTCGGAAACAATTTCAATCAGGGGAACTCCCGCGCGGTTTAGGTCAACCAGCGTAAAGTACGGGTCAATATCGTGAATGCTTTTTCCTGCATCTTCCTCCATGTGGATGCGCGTGAGGCGCACACTTTTCTTCTCACCGTTCAATTCAAAGTTCACTTTGCCGTTGGTGCAGATGGGTGTTTTATCCTGCGTGATTTGATAGCCTTTTGGCAAATCGGCATAGAAATAGTTTTTACGCGCAAACTGATTTTCGTGACGAATATCGGAGTGCGTTGCCAAACCAATCTTTACGGCTGATTCAACTGCCGCTTCATTTACCATAGGCAATGTGCCGGGGTGCCCCAGCGAAAGCGGACTTACTTGCGTGTTGGGTGATGCGCCAAACGCTGCACTGTCACCACAATACATTTTGCTTTGTGTAGAAAGCTGCGTATGCACTTCAAGCCCTACCACTACTTCGTATTTGCTGTATTTATTTTCCATTGTTATTTGTTCTTCCAAATTTCAGGGTCGCGGTTTGCATGGAAAAAAGATGTAACGTAAATAGTGCTGCCCTCTATGTAATAAACTACTTGATACGGAAACCGTTTTAGGTTGAGAATACGGTTTTGATTATGACGTATTTCGAAGTATGGATTTCGTTTTAAAATTTCCAAAACACTTTCTATACAAAGAATAAGTTCATTTCCTAGCCCCGCTCTTTTAGAGTCATACCAAACAACCGCTTCAAGAATTTCCAATTCTGCATCGGTCTTTATTACTACATTAAATTCCATTTACAATCTTTAGGGCTTTTGCTTTTACTTCCTCCCAAGAACGGAAAACAGCTTTCCCCTCTTTAATTTCTTTCATCCGTCTGTCTATTTCCGTTTTTTTTGCAGATGACAATTCATTAGCGCCAGCATTAGCAGCAATATCATCCCAAATCTCTTCTACCAACAATATTTTTTCTGCTTCACTAAGTTTTTTTATTTCTTCTTTAATATTCATAACTCAAAATTTTTTCTGCAAAGATAATTGACTTTTATTTCCCTTTCCCACTCACCAATCCTCTTAAAAACGCTATTTCCTCTTTTAAATTTTTGATGGATGTTTCGTAGCTTTCTGCAAGGCGGGTCTGCGTTTCTTTGTTGTCGTGATAGAGGTTTTCAATGTGCCCGCCATAAGCGTTTTCAGAAAAAGTTTGGTTGTAAATATTATTCGGGCTTGTTTCAAAAAAATAATAGGTAGGCTTTTCCAGAATTTCGGAAATTTTGAGCAAGCGTTCAACGGTGAGCTTCGATTCATTTTTTTCGATATTGGTATAAGCCGCCTGGCTGATGCCGAGTTCCGTTGCCATATTTTCGTGCGAGAATCCTTTTTCTTTACGGGCTTCTTTCAGCTTTTCCAGAACTTTTTCGATGTTTTCCATTGCTAATAATTTGATAGCAAAAATAATAATTTAGTTTGAAAAACTAATGATTATTCAAATAAACTGATTGGTGGTTTTGTGTTAGCCCAATATTATTGCATAAAAATAGACTGATGCGAAATAAACAACTACCACTTAGGATATTGGGCATAGCGTTTGCGCTTCTTGCAATAATAATGGTTAAAGCACAATCACTTGATGTTACATTTGGAAATAATGGACTTACTCAGATTGATGGTAATAAACAGGTATTTAAGGCAATTCAACATCCTATGACCGGTAAAATCTATACGCTTATGAAATATAGTGTAGGACGACTTAATACCGATGGCAGCATTGATAGTAGTTTTGGAATTAACGGGAATGTCTATATTAATAATGACCCATCTGATGTAATTATACAAGGAAGCGGTAAGTTGGTAGTTGCAACTAATTCTGTTGAACTGTTAAGATTGAATATTGACGGAACTATAGACAGTTCTTTCGATAGCTATCATACATTCACTAATGGTTTAAATATTCATTATGACCATGCGGTAAAACTTGCAGAAAGGAACTCAGATAAAAAAATCAATCTTGCTTTCCGCTATGAGGCATGGGATGGCAAGCAATACCTTGGTTTGATACAAACAGATAGCAACGGTGTGGCGGATTTAAGTTATGCGTCAGATGGTGTTAAGTCGGTTGTTACAAATCAATCGGATTTTACTTATGGAGACTTCTATCCTTCTGGCGATTATGCAGCATTTGGAAACTTCTGGACGGGAAGCAGTTATAACGTTATTCATACCAAATACGACCACGATTTGCAACCAATATCAGGCTATGGCAACAATGGTTCTTATATTACTTCGTTAAGTTCTAGCTCCGAAGCCGGCACAAGCATTGAAATTGAAAATAACGGCAGGTTAATTCTTGGAGCAACAGCAGAAAACAAGCATGGGTAATAGCGAACTGATTCTGATTCGTTTAAATGCTGATGGAAGTTTGGATAATAACTTCGCAACTGCCGGAAAATTTTCTTTTTCTTTAGGCACAGCTATATATTCCGTTCGCACTATGACACAGCCTGACGGAAAGATTTTGGTATATGGCGGTATTGAGGATATTACCTCTCCCAACACTACTCTTTTCTCTATGCGGTTGCTTTCAAATGGACTAATTGACCATGATTACGGGAATAACGGAAAAATGATTTACATTTTTCCTAACGGTGATTTTTATCCAAAGTCTGTTTCAGTTCAAGCTGATGGTAAAATTTTAGTTGCGGGCTATTGTAATTCATCTTCTTCCATTGGCGCTGTAGTTCGTATTAATGAAACTGTCTCAACAAATATATCAGACTTAGCTGCCCTAAATTGTAGGATTTATCCCAATCCTGCAACCAATTTATTACAAATAGCAATTAAAGAAAAAACAGGAGAAGCAAGTTTCCCTATTGCTATTACCAATGCACTTGGTGAAGTTGTAATAAAAGACGTGATTGATGGCGAAAGAAAAGCGATTGATGTATCATGTCTGCCAAACGGTATGTATTTTATCAATAACAGGAGATTTATAAAACGGTAGTCGCGAAAAAAACATATAAGGTTTTTTCTCTCTAATCCAAAATTTTCCATTTTTTCCGCAATTTTCAGAGAGATGAAGAAGCATTATCGCGCATCATTTCATTGTAGAAAGTTGTTTTACGTTTCCTTCATGGCTTTGCAGATTAAGACGTAAGGAAATAAATGAAATTGATTATGCCAATATCTCTTTTTGTTTTTTACATTTAGCATTGTAAACAAAAATTTATGTCTGACAATACAAGCGGTGTGATTTTGGCGTTGCTGGCAGGGTTGGTAGTGGGAGCGGGAATAGGCGTATTGCTTGCCCCCGATAAAGGCGAAAACACACGACAAAAAATTAAAGATACTTTCGGTAAATCGAAAGAGGATTTGCTTGAGGAATATGAAAAACTGCTTGCCTCGCTGAAGCGCAAAACAACAGATACGGTGTCTGATTTGCACGAAGCATTGGAGGAGCTTATTTCAAAAGAAGGGCGAAGCACCGAAAGCATGATAGCAGCTCTGGAAAGCAAATTGGAGCAGTTGAAAAGCAAGCGGTAAAACATAAAATTTTCTTATGGCATTTGAGGACATAAAAGAAAACGTTGAGCAGGTTCATGACGAAACCCGCGCATACATAGACAGCACGGTTGCTTATTACAAGCTGTGGGGATTCAAAGTAATGATGAAATCCACCACCCTGACCGTGAAGCTTGTGCTGATAACGATTTGCTTCCTGATGACATTGCTTTTCGGCTCTGTTGCCATAGCGTTAGCTATCGGCTCTGCGTTAAAAAATAACGTATTGGGATTTTTGATTGTGAGCGGAATTTATCTTGTGCTTACAATTATTTTCTGCCTGGTTAAACATCAGGTGGCGGAGGGAACTATTCTTCGGAAATTTTCAGAAATATTTTTTAATGATTAAAAGCTATGCAAACAAAACGTTATTCATCTTATGCGGAAATTGAGCATGATTTAAAAATCATACAGTTAGAGCGCGAAATTCATTACCAGAAAATAAAGCTGCATCTCGAAAAAACTAAAGGCAACCTGAATTTGGGAAACCTGTTGGAAGGTTATTTGCGTTTTTCCTTAGAAGGTTCATCTTCGGTATTTGTGCGAATACTAAAAACCGTTGTGTCTATTGCATTTAACCTGTTTGCAAAAAATAATCAGGAAGAGAATACGAAGGCTTCGGAGGAAACTGTTTCGCCCGAACAGGAGCAGGGTGTGCAACATCAATAAAACCTTTCTCTCAATTTCTTCACCAACTCCTCCACTTCTCCCACACTACCTGCGCTTGCCTGCACAAAATCGGCAGGACCACCACCTTTGATAGTTGGAGCTAACTCTTTCAGTAATTGATTACCGTTGATGTTCAGCGATGGTGCAATGCGCAAATGCACAGGGCGTTTGCCGTTGATTTCTGTAGAAAGCAACAACACAAAATTTTCTTTCAAATCATTGGTGAGTTGAATGCCGAGTTTGCGCAAAGCATCCACAGAATTTACATCAACATTTACAGAAGCAAAAAACTGAACGCTGCCGACTTTTTCAATAGAAGTCAAGATTGACTTCTTTAATTCTGCAATGGCACGGTCTTCAAATTGTTGAAGCTGTTTTTTCAGTTCATCGTTTTCAGTTTTCAAACTCTCAATTGATTTCAATAAATCCTTAGAGTTATTTAAAGCGGCTGTTACATCTGCTAATTTGCTGATGGCATCATTTGCTAATTGAATCGCTTTCTTTCCCGTAACGGCTTCAATTCTGCGCACACCTGCGGCAACAGAACCTTCGGAAATAATCTTGAACAAACCAATCTCGCCAGTAGAACTTACATGCGTTCCTCCGCACAACTCACGGCTGAATTTTTCATCAAACGTAATCACACGCACAAACTCACCGTATTTTTCACCGAACAAAGCCGTTGCTCCGAGTTTCTTCGCTTCTTCAATCGGAACATTTCTGCGTTCATCTAAAGCAATGTTCTCCATTATTTTTTCATTCACAACTTGCTCTACTTTCGCAATTTCTTCATCGGTCAGTTTGCTGAAATGCGAAAAATCGAAACGCAGGTAATCGCTGTTTACCAACGAACCTTTTTGTTGAACGTGATTGCCCAACACTTCTTTTAAAGCCGATTGCAGCAAATGCGTGGCACTGTGATTTTTGCGCGTGTCGTTGCGTTTTTGTTTGTTGATTGCGGCAGTTAACTTGGTCTGACCTTTGGTCAGACTGCTTGGAAGTTTTTTCACAAAGTGAACAATCAAATCATTCTCTTTTTTGGTGTCTAATACTTCTACTTTTTCACCGCCAAAATCTAAGTAACCTGTGTCGCCAACCTGTCCGCCACTTTCGGCATAAAAAGGCGTTTTATCCAACACCAACTGAAACAACTCCTTGTCCTTCTGCTTCACGCTGCGGTACTTTACCACATTCACCTGAGCTTCGGTAAAATCGTAACCAATGAAATCGCTTTTGCCGTCTTCGCCAACAAGCGTCCAGTCGCTTTGTTCTTTAGTAGCATCTGCTTTTCCTCTTTGTTTTTGAGCGGACATTTCTTTATTGAAATGGTCTTCATCAACTGCAAATCCATTTTCAGTTGCAATCAACTTTGTAAGGTCAAGAGGGAAACCATAAGTGTCAAACAATTCAAACGCAAATTGTCCGTCAACAAACATTCTTTCGTTAATGTATTGTTTTGTTTGTTCTTCTGACAAGCTCATTTTTTTACTCTCTGCAAGAAGTCCAAATGTCGAAACTTTTTTCTTTCCGATATATTCTCCAATCGCTCTCAATCCTCTGTCCAACGTACGCAAAAACGAAGTTTCTTCTTCACGAATTACATTCACCACAAAACCTTCTTGCGCTTTCAATTCAGGAAATACATCGGCAAACTGATTAGCAATTAAAGGAACTAATTCACACAAAAACGGTTGCTCAAAACCGAGATAAGAATATCCGTAACGAACAGCCCTGCGAAGGATTCTTCTAATCACATAACCCGCGCCATTGTTGCTTGGAAGCTGTCCGTCAGCAATCGTAAATGAAATAGCGCGAATGTGGTCGGCAATAACACGCAAGGCAATATCAGTTTTTTCATTCTCACCATATTTCACCTTCGCTTTTGCAGCAACAAACTGAATTGTCGGTTGAAAAATATCGGTATCGTAATTGCTTGTTTTCTTTTGAATAGCAACGCACAAACGCTCAAATCCCATTCCTGTATCCACATGCTGTTTGGCGAGTTTCACAAGCGAACCATCGGCTTTTCGTTCAAACTCCATGAACACATTATTCCAAATCTCAATCACCTGCGGATGCGAAGCGTTTACTAATTCTTTTCCGTCTTTTTTCTTGCGTTCTTCATCGCTTCTTAAATCAATATGAATTTCAGAGCAAGGACCACAGGGACCCGTATCGCCCATTTC
>CAZSEG010000058.1:18116-18731 GCA_964605875.1 uncultured Chitinophagaceae bacterium | reverse complement strand
CCTACCAGTATTATGTAGAATTGTTTGATGGATGGAATTATCCGGAAATAATAGGTTCAATCTCAGCCAACGCATTAACGGGAACGATTAACGCAACCATTCCTTCAGGTATCGCCTTAGGTGCAAATTACAGAATCAGGGTGGTGTATGATGGAACTTACCCTTCAATAGAAGGCGATGACAACGGCTCCGATATTACCATCACTGCCACCTGTTCGGGTACCATCACGGCATCGGTATCGGCAAGCACATTTTGTGCAGGCGAAGCCTTGAACGTAGGCTTTACGGCATCGGGTTTTACACCCGTGTCGGGCAATAATTACACTGCCGAAATAAGTGATGCTTCGGGCAGCTTCACAAGCCCTGTTGTTATAGGCACAAGCACAGGCAACACCAGCTTGTCAGGAACTATTGCTTCGGTTATTCCGTCAGGTCTTGCTTCCGGCACAGGTTACAGAATCAGGGTTACAGCTTCTGACCCCGCAACCACCGGCAGTAATAACGGTGCTGACATAACAGTAAACTCTTCGGTTACGCCATCTGTTACAATTGGCGCATCCCCTGCGGGTGCGTTCTGTGCAGGTACAAACATTACCTTCACGGCAACGCCAACCA
>CAZSEG010000058.1:3423-18016 GCA_964605875.1 uncultured Chitinophagaceae bacterium | reverse complement strand
AGCAACGCAACCTGTGCATCGCCAACACTGGCAACAAGCAGCACATACACGGCAAATGTAAATCCTGCGGTTACGCCATCTGTTACAATTGGCGCATTGCCTGCGGGTGCGTTCTGTGCAGGTACAAACATTACCTTCACGGCAACGCCAACCAACGGAGGCGCATCGCCAACATACAACTTCAAAGTAAACGGTTCAAGCGTGCAGAACAGCGCAAGCAACACTTTCAGCACTGCTTTATTAACGAACGGTCAAACCGTAACGGTTGAACTGACAAGCAACGCAACCTGTGCATCGCCAACACTGGCAACAAGCAGCACATACACGGCAAGTGTAACCGGTGGCGTTACTTACTATAAGGATGCGGATAATGACGGCTACAGCGATGGCACAACCCAAACGGCTTGTTCTGCGCCTGCGGGCTACAAAATAGCAGCTTCATTAACTGCCCTGTCGGGAGATTGCGATGATAATAATGCTGCGCTTAATCCTGCAACAGAGTGGTTCTTGGATGCCGATAATGACAATTACTACACAGGCTCGGCAGTTGTGCAGTGCATCAGCCCCGGGGTAAATTACCGCAGAACGGGCTTGGTAGCAGGTGGCGATTGCAATGACGGTAATGCTGCCATCAACCCGGGAGCAACGGAAATCTGCGCAAACGGCATTGACGACAACTGTGACGGCAACATTGATGAAAGCTGTGTTTACGTTTGGCTGGGAGCGCACAGCGAAGACTGGAACGAAGCCGCAAACTGGGATCCCGCAGGCATTCCTAACAATGCACTGTTACATTCTGTGCTTATCAGCGCAGGCACTTTATACTCGCCAATCCTGCCCGCAGGAAACAACATACAGTTGCGCAGCGGCAGAATAGAAGGCGGCAGCACTTTGAGCATTGCTGTTGGTTCTACAATTACAACCTTCGATACTTTTATGGTGTCGAGTGTATGCCCATGCGCTGTGGGTCAAACACCTCCCTGCTGCCCCGCACGTGCAAATATCAGGGGCGCAGGAACTTTTGTAATGTCAGGGTCGGTAATGGTGGGCAAGGCTGACTTTGAAGCTAACTTACAGATTAGTAATGTGGCGGGTGTTGCTTTGCATGGCGGAGCCGGCACCGACATCAGGGTTGCCAACGCCCTCCAGTTGCGCAGCGGCACATTAGATGTTACCGATGGTTCGCTTACTTTCCTTTCGCCCGATGAAAACACATCGGCTTATCTCGATAATTTCAGCCCGGGCTTTAACGGTACTATTGTAGGCAGCATAAAAGCCCAACGGGGTTATGCAGAAGCATCCGAGCCGAGCCTGCACAAGCAGCACTTTTTCGGAAGCCCGATAACTAATCTTCCGGTAACGCAGCTTGCACCTGCAAAGGGAACAAACGGAGTTGCCGTTACGCCAAAAGCGAACTGCGATGAAATGACAACGCAAACGGGCAGCAACTACGGCAATGTGTTTGAATACGATGAAAGCAAGGTAAGCACTTGCCATGTTGAAGGATGGGTGGTGCGCAGCTCAGGCAACACCGTGCCGGGCAAAGGCTATTCGGTGGTGAAGCAGGGCGCTGGTGTAATGACTGTTACCGGGGAAACCAACCTTGCCGATTACACCGTTTCAGGGCTTTCTAATCATGGCTGGATATCGCCTCAAACACCACAGGGCAATACTTATTTCGCAGGTTCACATCTGCTTAGTAATCCATACATGGCTTCGCTTGATTTAGACAGAAATGCCAATCCTGACTTTGATAATGTAATTCAGGTGCTGCACACCACAGGAACCCATGCCGGAACTTTCCAGCCTTTGGAAATGAGCAGTGCAGATGTAGTTGCGCCATTTCAAGGTTTTTACGTTAAAAAATCACTGGCAGATTATGGTGCTGCGCCTGCAACCTTCACTATCAAAAGTACAGACAGGAAAGCAACAGGAGCAACGTTCCAAAAAACGGGCAGCCATCAAATGGCGCTGGAGGTAATAGGCAACGGTTTTGCGGATGTTACATATTTTAATTTCCGCCCCGGAGCTACCGACAGCTACGACCCCGATTATGATGGAGGTAAAATGCCGAGCTTCAACGGGCAACCTACTTTGTACTCGATAATAGGTGCAGAATGGGCAAGCATCAACAGCAATGCAGATGTGCAAAGCACACCGTTTATTCCTTTGGGCTTTGTGCCGGGAGCTAATGGCACGTTTATGTTTCAGGGAACAGGCTTTGATGAAATACCGAACACAACGGTGTACATTGAAGATAAAAAGCTGAACCTGATGCACAACCTGACTGCTATTCCCGATTACACTTTCGTATCTGGCAAAAGCGATAACCGCGAAAGGTTTATGCTGCATTTTAATTATGAGCAGCCAAGCGCAATTGGTGCAGTTGACAATGCCGGATTTAAAATATATCCGAATCCTGCCAGCGGAATTGTTTGGATTGAGAGTGAAACAAAAGAAAATTTCACCATCGAAATTTACGACATGGCGGGCAGAAAAATTGATGCGCCTGTTCACAAGACTTTTTCAGGTTCAGGTGCATTGGATATTTCTATGCTTGCTTCGGCAGTGTATCAGGTTAAAATTACCGGCTCAAAATCGGCAATAGTTAAACGATTGCTGAAAGAATAGCTTTTGCAAACAGCACTTTAAAAGGCGCAGAGATTATTGTTCACAATAGTTTTTGCGCCTTTACTGTTTCTAATACCATTCAGACATAACTCATAAGGGAACCTCTAAAAACTCATTAGACCTCTTTCATAATTGAATCATAAAATGATTAGGAAAGGCAGATGGAACGCTGATTTACTATGATTTTTATGATTGTTATTATCATTTTAAATCATAACAATCATATATCCATCAGCGTTCTGTTTCTTCGATTGATTATGAAATGAATTATGAAAGAAGTCTATTTTACTTTGAATAACTTTAAGAATTAAAATATTATCAATATAAACAGTTTTTCAAATTCAGGCTTGAATGATTTAAAAAACCACGAATACACGAATAAATACAAGCATTTTATTCGTGTATTCGTGGTTTTTTATGTTGCGCAATCAGGTATAAAGATTTAGTAATGGTTTTTAGAGGTTCCCATAATTCAATCAGCTATGGGTGGGTACTATCCGGTTATCAAAAATGTTGTTTCCGAGTTCACGTTAATTATATTCACCCGTAAATGAAATTACTTGCAAATGAAATAGATACATTACAAGATGAAATTAAGGTTTCATCAGGTATTACTCGCTTGTCTGTTTTTGAAAAATTAGTACCCTTGTTGTATGAAATAAGATGTAAATATTTTCAGGCTACTGCCAATGAATATCTGCAATTTGCTCTTGCTGAAAATGAAAAATTTCACATCCTTAATTCAACATTTCACATTGCTTTATCACATAATTTTTCAGAATCGCTATCGCAGCTTTCTTCTGTTTCAGCAACTGCGGAAAGAGAAGATTTTTCAGAAATAAAAGTTTTATGTCAAAAGGAAATTGCGCTGAAGCATATTAAAGCAGGCAACTTTATTTCAGCGAATGAAATTTTGGAAAACTCATTAAACGGGCATAATGATGATAAAGCGAAAGCAGAATTTTTATTTGCCAAAGCATTGATGCTGCAATATCAATATGAATATGACTTAGCCCTAAAATATATTGAAGATGCGATTGCAATTTGTAAAGAGAATTTACTCGTTACACAGGAGATAAATTGTTTGCTTTTAAGAGCGGCAATTTTTTCCACACTTAGAAAAACCGACCTTTCAAATTCTGATATTGATACGGCAAAAAATTTGGCTGCGGCAATAGGTTACAGCTATGCGCTGGCAAATTGTTTTTTGCAGGAAGCAAAGAATCATCTCATTCACAGGGAACCGGATTTGGCAGTTGCATCCATAGCAGCGTGCAAGCAACAGCAAAATTATTTTGCGGATGAAGAAACTGAAATGAAATGCCTGCGCCTCGAAAGCAAAATCATGCACCTTAAAGGCAATATTGCAGCAAGCATTGCTTTGGCGGAAAACGCGCGGAAAAAGTGTTTACACACAAATAACAAAGCCGAATTATATTATTTGCTGCTTGAATTAGCCGCGCGATATGATGATGCAGGCGAGCATTTTAAGGCGTTGGAAAGCTATTATGAGGTTTTAAAAATTGCCGGTGAAAGCAGGGAGGAAAAGCTGAAAGCGTTACCGCTTTTCAATATTGGCGCAATTTACCAACGGTTAGGCGACACTAATCGTTCGCTTGAACACTACAAAGAATGTTTGAAGTTTGCCGAAGCATATCGCAACCCGGCATTTATGGCTTCTTTATATCGCAACCTTGCGGTAGAATACAGGAAAGACGGGCAGTTGCAGGAGGCTTGGGAGTTTGCAGTTAAGCGGTTAAGTATTTACACAGAAATTGATAACAACGAAGGTATTGCAGATGCAAAAGGTTTGCAGGCGGAAATACTTTCAGCGCAAAACAGGTATAGCGAAGCGTTGTCTGAAAATGATGAGGCGCTGTCAATTGCACATGCCCAAAAACTCATCACACAAGAAATTATATTATTAAAGTTACGTGGAAACATTTGTTTTTCGGGTGCAGATTACAAGCAATCGGAAGCAGCTTTCAACAAATGTTTACAGCTTTCCAAACTAACTGGTTTTACCCGAGAAATTCCTGATTGTTTGATTGGACTTTCAAATACTTTAATTCAGCAGGGAAATTTTGAAACGGCTATCGCTCAATTACTGGAAGTGGAAAAATCTGCTGATGAGCAACAGCAATCGGGAATAAAAATTGCTGCGGTTCAGTTGCTTTCGATTGCCTATGAAAAAGCAGGACAATCGGAACTTGCGTTGCAGAATCTGAAAAAGAGTATTGAATTAGAAAAACAACAAAGCGACAAAGAAACCACCCGCAAATTAGAAGCCCTTAAATATCATCAGCAGATACAACAAAAAGAACGCGAAGCCGCCATTGAGCGGGAAAGAAATGAAGAACTGAATAAAGCATATTCGCAACTTAATCAGGCACACGAGAATTTAAAAACCGCGCAGGAAAGGCTTATCAGTCAGGAGAAATTAGCATCATTGGGAAGGCTTACTGCCGGCATTGCGCACGAGATTCAAAACCCCTTAAATTTCGTAAATAATTTCAGCGATTTATCTGCCGAATTGTTGGACGAAATGCCTGCTGATTTACCGGAAGAAGCAGCTTTTATTGTTGATGATTTAAAAGGCAATCTCAAAAAAATTCATGAGTATGGAAAGCGCGCTTCCGGCATTGTAAAAGCTATGCTCGAAATGAGCAAAGCCACCGAAGGAAAACCTTTGTCGGCTAATCTGAATAAAATAATTGAGCAGCAATGGCAAGTAGCTTACAGCAATGCGCGCAGTTCTTATCTCAACAGTCGGGAATGCTTTTTCGAGTTTAATTCATGTGATTTACCCGATATAAACTTGGTTCCGGCAAACATGGCAAGGGTATTATCGAATATTTTTGATAATGCACTTTATTCAGTTGCAGAAGTAACAGAGCTTGGTTTTTCTCCTGCAATTAAAGCAACCACCAAAGTTTTAAATAATGCTGTTTTGATTGAAATTGAAGACAATGGAATTGGAATTGACGCATCCGTCAGCGACAAAATTTTCGAGCCTTTTTTCACAACCAAGCCAACAGGAAAAGGCAATACCGGTTTAGGTTTAAGCCTCTGCAACGACATCATTCGTTCAATGGGTGGAACCATACATTACACTCCCGCGCAGCAAGCCGGAAGTATTTTTACCTGCACATTAAGTTTAGAATAGACTTCTCCACGCTATTTGAATTGCTTTACCGTTGAAATATTACTTTCGCGCTCCGTTAAGCGGAAGAAATATGTATTCACAGTTAGAATCACTTAAAGGCAGGTTTATTGAAGTAGGCAAAATGCTCTCAGACCCGGGCGCTACTGCCGACATGAAGCAATTCACCAAGCTCAACAAAGAGTATCGAGAGTTGGAAGAAGTGGTAAACGCCTACGACCGCTACAAGTTGGTGTTAAGCAATATTGACAACAACAAAGAAATCCTGAACAAAGAAAAAGACGAAGAGTTTCGCGAAATGGCGAAGCAGGATTTGGAGCAGTTGGAAGGCGAAAAAGAAAGCATAGAAGACGAGCTTAAAAAGCTGCTTGTACCCAAAGACCCCGAAGATGAGAAGAACGTGATGCTGGAAATTCGCGCAGGCACAGGCGGTGATGAAGCAAGTATTTTTGCAGGTGATTTGCTGCGCATGTACACGCGCTTTTGCGAGTTGAAAGGCTGGGATGTAAGCCTTGTAAATGCCAGCGAAGGAACCGTAGGCGGCTATAAAGAAATTGTGCTGGAAGTTTCAGGAACCAATGTGTATGGCACCATGAAATTTGAAAGCGGTGTGCATCGTGTGCAGCGTGTGCCAAAAACCGAAGCGCAAGGCAGGGTGCATACTTCGGCAGCATCGGTAGCGGTGTTGCCTGAAGCCGATGAAGTAGAAGTAGATGTGAACGAAGCCGATATTCGCTTGGATGTTTTCCGTGCAAGCGGTGCGGGCGGGCAGCACGTAAACAGAACAGAAAGTGCTGTGCGTTTAACGCACATTCCAACGGGTGTGGTGGTGGAATGTCAGGCAGAAAGAAGCCAGCACAAAAACCGCGAACACGCCATGAAAATGTTGAAAACCCGAATTTATGAAGCTGCCGTGCGCAAACACGAAGCAGAGATTGCAGGCAGAAGAAAAACATTGGTAAGCACAGGCGACCGCAGTGCAAAAATCCGCACGTATAACTATCCGCAAGGGCGCATCACCGACCACCGCATCAATATGAGCATTTACAACTTAGATGCTTTTATGAATGGTGAAATACAAGATATGCTCGAAGCGCTTGCCGTTGCCGAACAATCGGAAAAACTTAAAGAGGGTGGAATGTTGGTGTAAAGAATAACTCGTTACTTGCATCTCGTAACTCGCAACTGAAAACATGTTCACAGGAATAATAGAAACCATAGGAAAAGTTGTTGCGCTGCAAAGCGAAGCAGGGAATTTACACATCACTGTTGCTTCTTCTATTTCCAAAGAATTGAAAGTTGACCAAAGTGTAAGTCATAACGGTGTTTGCCTGACTGTTGTGCAATGCAATAATGACACACACACCGTAACTGCCATTGCCGAAACGTTGCGCAAAAGCAATCTTGCCACATTGAAAGAAGGCGATGAAATCAACCTTGAACGCTGCATGGTGATGAATGGCAGATTAGACGGACACATTGTGCAAGGACACGTTGACCAAGTAGGAATATGTATTAGCGTAACAGAAGAAAACGGCAGTTGGATTTATCAATTTGAGTACACGCCCTCCACCGAAAATTTAATTGTAGAAAAAGGCTCCATCTGTGTGAACGGCATCAGCCTCACAGCCTTTGACGTGTTTGATGATGTGTTCAAAGTCGCCATCATTCCATATACATTCGAGCATACCAATCTCAAGCACATCAGCGCAGAAAAAACAGTGAATCTGGAGTTTGATGTAATAGGAAAATACGTAGCGCGGTTAGTGGCGATGAAGTGATGATTTAATGTTTTATCTTCGGTAAAAATTTCAGTATGGCGTTGGTTATAAAAGATGAAACATTGCAGCAATTAAATCTTGATGAAAGCGAAGTTTTAATTGAGTTGGCTGTAACGCTTTATGTGCAGGGAAAATTATCTTCAGGCAGAGCAAGAAAACTCTGCAACCTTGATGTAATAGCGTTTCAGCAAGAGCTTTCTAAACGAAATTTCAACATAAATTATACTGTTGAAGACCTTAATGCTGATGTTGAAAATTTGAAATCAATCGGCTTATTATGATTGTTGTTGCCGACACATCTGTTATTTGAAACCTTCTGCTAAATACAATATCCTTCTCTGCTGCATTTCCTTCAATATAATCTTAAACCAAAAAGAATATTGCGCTGCATCAGCTTCAATATCAGCTAATAAATCTTCCACTTTCATCCAGCGCACAGCATTTATTTCTTCTTTGTTGAATTGAAATGAATCATTGAATGTTCCCGTGTAAACGGTATCATATTCGTGCTCAATCAAGCTTGTTGCCTCATCCGTAGCTTTATAGATAAAATGGAAGGCTTCGGTAAGCGGAGTTTCAAAGCCAAGTTCTTCACGCAACCTGCGATGCGCTGCATCATTAAAACTTTCCCCCTCGCGCGGATGGCTGCAACAAGTGTTGCTCCAAATACCCGCCCAATGATATTTAGTAAATGCGCGTTGGGTAACTAACATTTCACCTTTGCCATTAAAAATTATCACACTGATTGCCTTGTGCAACACGCCTTTTTCATGCGCTTCCAGCTTAGGCATTACGCCAAGTTCGTTGCACTGCTCATCTACCAAAACTACTTTTTCTTCCTGTTGTAAATCTTCCATTATTCTTGATTTATATTCTCTGTTTTTTCGCAAGCGATGATTACGCAGATTTGTGGATTACACGGATTACTTACTGCCTACTGCCTACTGCTCACTGCCTACTGTTTACTAATTTCTGTTCTCTGCTTTCTATTCAACAAACCACGAAGCATACATTGCATAATTATTACTGATTCTTTCTATTAGATGTTTGAAGTTTTTTTCGTCCACTTGCTTTAAAGGTTTGGCTGGAATGCCCGCATAAATCCAGCCGCTTTTTACAATTGTTTTTTCGCTCACCACCGCACCTGCCGCCACAATAGAATGTTCTTCAACTACGGCATTGTCCATCACAATTGCACCCATGCCAATGAGCGAATTGTCGTGTATGGTGCATCCATGCACAATCGCTCTGTGACCAATGCTTACGCTATTGCCAATAGTTGTTGGAGCCTGCTGATAAGTGCCGTGAATAATTGCGCCATCCTGAATATTCACCTTGTTGCCGATGTGAATAAAATGCACATCACCACGCACCACCGCATTGAACCACACGCTGCAATCGTTGCCCATAATTACTTCGCCAACAACAGTTGCGTTGGGAGCCAGCCAGCAATTTTCACCAAACTTCGGCTTTGTGCCGCGAACAGGAAGTATTAAAGCCATCGGGTGCAAGATTAAGGTTTTAAGGGCAAGTGTTCGGGCAAACATTTTCTCAAATTCTGTTTTGGCAATAATGCAAAGTTTTGAAAACTCCCCAAAAAATACCGATAATTAGGTAGGTTTCTCACGCATACAAAACCAATATTTGCATCCGCATTGTGAAAAACCGTTGCTCACTTCTTCTTGTTGTTGTTTTGATAACCGTGCTTTCGTCATGCACGTTTAATCCCCGTCCAATAATCAGCCCGCTTAATGCTGTATATACCAGCTTTGGATATGGCTTGGATACAAGCTTGCACTTTGCAGATACGCTTACATTAAACTTTGACTCTGTCGGGCACGTGGGTTCCCGCTTTGCATGGTGGAATGCTGACGGAGGGAAAGTATCTGTGGAAGAAGCCTATAAGCATTACCGCGAAGGAAAGTTTAAGCGATGGAGGGCACGCAGGTTTGCACAGGTCAATAGCATAAATATTCCGCAATACTGGTTTTTTCTTGTTGTGAAAAATACACATCACGACCACATCGGTGCGTGTATCATCAGTTCAGCAGATATTGGAAGCGTTACAGGCTACCGCTTAACGGAGCATGGCAAATGGCTGATGACAGACAGTGTATCGCCCCACAGCATCAATAAGCCCAAAATTCATTCGGCACACCATTTTGCTGATACCATCACATTGGCTCCCGGTGAATCGAGAACTTTTATGCTCAAGGTTGATAAATCAATTTCATTGAATATTCAGGCTCACTTTAGTGCCACTCCTCTTTCTTTTAATCGCCTCATAAACTACAGCGACCCTGCAATTCGCATCAATTTCTTTCTCGGGTTGATTTGCTTCATGCTAATCTTAACGTTTTTGATGTACATTTTTTTTGGCGAAAGAATTTATCTGTATCAATGCCTCTATATCTTTTTTTCGTTGTGGGTGATTGCGCTGAAGTTCAACTATACCGAAAAATGGTTGCCGGACCGGCTTTTTGTGCCGCTGAGTTACCTGCCGCAATTCAGCGTTACACTGTTTGCCTGCGCTTTTATCACGCCTGTTTTTATCGAGCTTATTCAGCCGCAAAAATTCTCATCAAAAGTCAGCAGCATATTAAAACGGCTACTAAGAACCAATATAATTGTTATCGCGCTTGCGTTAATTCAGTATGCGCTCACATTCCTGCTCACCGGGTCGCAATTTAATATTGTAAACCTGTGGTTTTCCATTCCCACACTGTTGTTTTTAAGCGCGTTTTTCTGGATAATACTGTTTGTTTCCCTTTACTGCTTGCGCTTTGTATCCTTTAAGCTGAAAGTTTATGCAACGGCAATGGCAACAGCAATGGTTTTATGGTATCTCCAACTGCTTAATCAGGCAGCAATTATCAACTCCACCTTTATTCTTGATAACAACATCTTCCTCACACTCATTATTGAAATCAGCATCTATACCTACTTTATTATTGACCGCTTCGTATCCGAAAGGCGGGATAAAATACAATTGTATAAAACAAAACTCGAATTGAAACAATCGCTGATTGACAGTGTAATCAATGCACAGGAAAGCGAGCGCAAACGCATTGCACAGGAGCTGCACGATGGCTTGGGCGGCTTTCTGAGCGCGTTGCGCGTGATGGTAAACAGAAAGAGAAATTCTTTTGATGAAATGGGCAGCGTGGCAGCGGCTGAAACACTGACCCAAGTGCAGCAAAAGTTGGATACGGCAATAAAAGATGTGCGCGATATTTCGCACAACCTGATGCCTGCCGATTTTGAAACAGGTAATTTCAGCAACATCCTGAAAGAACACATCATCTACCTCAACGAAAACGGCAACATCATTTTTGAATATTTTATTGATGAAAAAATAAACCGCTACGAAAAGTCGCTGCTCATCAGCCTCTACCGCATCAGTCTTGAACTGATACGAAACATTCAAAAACATTCGGGCGCAACAAAAGCTACCATTCAGTTTATTGTTCATAAAGACAATATACAGTTGCAGGTGGAAGATAACGGCAATGGTTTTAATGAAAACAGACCCAAAGGAATCGGATTGAATAACATTCAATCGCGTGTGCAATACCACAACGGTAAACTCACTATTGACTCGGGCAAATTAGGAACAACTTTTATCATAGAAATACCAATCAACAATGGCAACGAAAAAGATAATATTAACGGATGACCATCCGCTGCTTTTGGATGGGCTGAGTTCCATCATCAGCGAGCAGCAAGACCTTGAAATATGCGCAACGGCAACCAACGGCAAGCAGTTGATACAGATTATTCCTGTCCATAAACCTGATATGATTGTACTCGACATCAACCTGCCCGAAATTGACGGCATAGAAGCGGCAAAAATTATCAAAAACTCAAATCCAGAACTCAAAATACTGTGTATTTCCACCTATTACAGCAAAAATCTTGTGGACACGCTAAGAACAATTCCCGTAGATGGTTTTATACCAAAACAAAGCGACAGTAAAGTGGTTTTAAAAACCATCAATCAAATTCTTGAAGGCAAAAATGTATGGCTGAAAAGCGATGTTGAAATTACGTATCAGAAGGAAGCTCCGAAAGAATTGGAGTTGCTTTCGCAACGGGAAAAAGAAGTGCTGCGCATGATTAAAAAAGGACTGAACACAAAAGACATCGCCACAGCTCTGTATTTGAGTATTTACACCATAGATACCCACCGCAGAAATATTTGCAGCAAGCTGAATCTTCATAGTCCGGGTGCGCTGTCGCGCTATGTAAGCGAAAAGGATTTTTGAAATCTCACAACCCATCTCTCATAACTCATAACTCACCTCAACACCTCATGCTTCCTCCTGTAAAACAACCAATAAACATTCGGGAAAATCATTAGCGTAAGTACGGTTGCCGTAATCAATCCGCCAATAATTACAATAGCTAATGGCTTTTGACTTTCGCTACCGATGCCTGATGAAATTGCAGCGGGAAACAATCCTATTGCAGCCATCATAGCAGTCATTACCACAGGGCGCGTTCTGTTTTTTACACCTTGTTTTATAGCATCAGCCAGCGACATTCTATCATGCAAATTTTTGTTGAACTCTGAAATCAGTATCACACCATTTTGTACGCAAATGCCAAACAAGGCAATAAAACCTACGCCTGCTGAAATGCCAAAATTCATTCCTGTAAAATGCAGCGCAAGAATACCGCCAATCAATGCAAACGGCACATTCACCAACACCAAAGCGGCATCGCGCGCATTGCCGAATGTGATGAACAGCAAAATGAAAATTGCCACTAAGCTGATTGGCACAACCTGCGATAAGCGATTGGTTGCGCGCACCTGATTTTCAAATTCTCCCGTCCATGAAATACTATAACCTTGAGGCAGCTTGATGTTCTTTGCAACGTTATTTTGCGCATCGGCAATGGTGCTGCCCAAGTCTCTTTCGCGCACCGAAAATTTTACGCCAATAAATCGCTTGCCATCGCGGTAAATAAATGCAGGACCCGTAACAGTTTTAATTTCGCCTATTTCTTTTAATGGAATTTTTCCTCCGCGAATACTTGGAACCATCAGCAGTTTAATATCTTCTTCATCCTTTCGATATTCCTTTTTATAGCGCACGCGCACATCAAATTTTCTTTCACCTTCATACTTTTGTGTAGCTGTTTTTCCGCCAATTGCCATTTCGATTACAGCCTGTGCATCGCTTACGGTTACGCCATACAATGCCATTTTTTCTTTATCTAAAACAATGCTCATTTCGGGCTGACCAACATTGCGCAAAATACCCGCATCTTTTATGCCGCGCACATTTTGAATTTGTGCTAAAACCTGATTGGATATTTCATCCAACTTATCCAAATCATCGCCATAAATTTTTACTGCGTTAGATGCGTTAATACCTGCAACAGCTTCAGCCACATTATCAATAATCGGCTGCGAATAATTGTAAACTATACCCTGATAATTTTTCAGTTTTACATCCATTTCTTCAATCAAATCATCTACCGAAAGTTTGCGTTTCCATTCTTCTTTCGGCTTTAAATTCACCTGCATTTGCACATAATAAAATCCGCTCGGGTCGGTGCCGTCATTGCTTCTTCCTGTTTGCGAAAGCACACCGTTTACTTCTTCAAAACTCATCAACTCTTTGCGCAATGTGTGTACCATTTTTACGGTTTCATTCAGCGAAGAACTCATGGGTAGTTTTGCTTCTACCCACAAAGCGCCTTCATTTAATTGCGGCAAAAACTCTGTGCCGAGAAACTTGGTAGAAAAGAGCGTGAGCGAAAGAAAAACAATCGAAATCAGAAAGCTCAACCGCTTGTTATTAAAGCACCATGCAAATGATTTTTCAACTATTTTGTTGATGCCATTCACAAAGAAATTGTGCTTCTCTTTTACGTTTTTGTTTAGCAACATTGATACTAATACAGGCACTAAAGTGAGTGTGTAAATCAACGCGCCCAACAGCGCGAAACCCAATGTATAAGCCAATGGCGAGAACATTTTTCCTTCCACTTTTTGGAAGGCAAAAATCGGCAACAATGCAGTGATGATGATGAGCTTTGAAAAGAAAACGGCTTTGCCCATTTCGCCACCCGTGCGTTTTATTAAGCCGAGCTTACTCAGCTTGTTAAACTTCTCCATGCCTGTTCGATGCGCCAGCGAGTCGAGCGCAACAAACATTCCTTCGACCATGACGACTGCCCCGTCAATGATGATGCCGAAGTCCACCGCGCCAAGAGAAAGCAGATTGGCACTCATGCCTTTCAGCCGCAAACACGTAAAAGCAAATAAAAGTGAGAGCGGAATAATCAGCGCCACAATTACTGTGGTGCGCCAATCTGCCATAAAAATGAACACAATCACCGTTACCAGAATGATGCCTTCCAACAAATTGTGCGTTACGGTTTTTGTGCAATAGCCCATTAAATTATCGCGGTCGTAAAAGGTTTCCATTTTTACATCGCGCGGCAAAATATTTTCGTTCAGTTCTGCAATTTTTGCTTTCACGCGAGCCAATACTTCACTGGGATTTTCACCTTTGCGCATCACAATAATTCCTTCCACCACATCATCGTTTTCGTTTAAGCCAACCTGCCCAACGCGAGGCGCACTGCCCTCTTTCACCGATGCAAGATTTTTTACCAGAACAGGATTGCCGTTAAAATCAGCCACAATAATATTTTCAATATCTTCTATGGATGCAAGCAAACCCAAGCCGCGCACCACATACGCCTGACCGTTTTTTTCAATCACATCGCCACCCACATTCAGGTTGCTTTTGCTCACGGCTTCAAAAACTTCGAGCGGAGTGATGTCGAATTTTTGAAGTTTGTACGGGTCAGCACTTATTTCATAAATTTTTTCTTGTCCGCCAAAAGCTACTACATCAGCCACGCCCGAAACTTGTCTCAATTGTCTGTCAATTATCCAGTTCTGAATCGTGAGCAATTCGCGCGTATCGCGGTCGGGGCTTGTCAAAACATAGCGAAAAATTTCACCTGTAGCCCCGGAAGGTGGTTCAATATCAGCCTC
>CAZSEG010000058.1:0-3413 GCA_964605875.1 uncultured Chitinophagaceae bacterium | reverse complement strand
CTGTTGGTCCGTAAGGCGGCTGCACATCGGGTTCCACATCTTCGGGAAAAGCAACATTGCGCAATTGATTGTTTACCTGCTGCCGCGCAAAAAAATCTTCTACATCATCTTCAAAAATTATTTTGATAACACTCAAGCCAAACATGGTAATGCTGCGCACATTTGTTTTGCGCTGCACAGCGGTCATAGCCACTTCAATAGGCACGGTAACAAAGCGTTCCACCTCTTCGGCACTGCGCCCGTTCCATTCGGTTACAATAATTATTTGTGTGTTGGTAACATCGGGAAATGCTTCAATCGGCATGTTTAAATAGCTTACCACACCAATGATGACAAGCACTCCCACCATGAAAAAAGTGAAGAAGCGGTTCTTGAGAGAGAAGGCGACTATGTTGCGAATGAATTTGTTCACGATTGTTTAGTTATGAGTGATGAATTATGAGTGATGAGTATGGGTTATGGGTTATGAGATATGAGTGAGGTGTTATTTTTTGAGGTTTTGTTTGGTGGTTAAAATGGCGCTGCGCAACATGCGAAGCAGTTCGGTTGCGGAATCGGATAATTCGGAAAATTTATTTTTATCTAAGTAGTCGGAATGATGCAGAAGCTCTAACCAGTAAACCGTTTCATCACATTCTTTTTGTGCAATCGCCAGCTTGTGCACAAAATCCATTTTGCTTTCAGCGTTTTGCGCTTCCCTGATATTTGCGCCAACCGAAGTCCCCGACCTGAGCAACTGCTTGCTCATTACATATTCTTTCTTTTCGTTCGCTAAATGCTTGTAGAGATTCACAACCTTCAATGCAAACTCAAACGACTTTGTTTTTAAAATGCTTTCTTTCATAACAGTAATTTTTCTGATAAAATATTCCTCCATCACTCATATCTCATCACTCATAATTCATCACTTTCAGTCGTTCAGTGCGTCATAGATGAGCAACTGGTTTTTGGAAATAACTTTTTCGCCTTCGGTTAAGCCGCTTTTGATGTAGGCGGTTTCGCCTGTGGTGCGATAAACCTCTACTGTACGTGTGTCAATATTTTTGCGGTCTTTATACACCATCACGAAGGTTTTGCTTTTATCAAAAACCAATGCGGAGGACGGAATGGCAATCAGCTTTTTATCTTCTTCGTAGCGAAGCGTTACATAGCAATTCATCTCAGGTTTAAGTAAAAAATCCTGATTCTGAATTTTGATGCGCACTTTCATGGCGCGGGTTTCGGGGTCAATCACGTTGAAGATTCTGTCCACTTTTCCTGTAAAAGTTTTGTCGGGATAGCTGATAGTTTTTACATCGGCATCGTAGCCTAATTTTATTCTTGAAATATCGCCTTCGTTTACGTTTGCCAACACCCATACTTCATCAATTTGCGCGATGTCGAAAATGTTTTCGCTGCGGTCGCTGCGCAACTGCATGTCGCGGTTGATATGCTTTTCAACCACAAAACCGCTGATGGGCGCTTTTACAAAATATTGTGCATTGTTTGCAAGGCTGTATATGGAGAAAACTTCATTGATGCGTTTAGCCTCAGCCTGTGCATTTTCCAATTCTTTCTGCGCGCTCAATACATCACGCTCTGAAGTAAGTTTGCTGTTGAATAAATCCTTTGCAACCTGCAAGTTTTTTTCAGCTAAAAGCACAGCGCTTTGTGCATCCATACGCTCGCGCTCGTACTCGGCAACTTCGCCACTGCGAATCACCGCAAGGGTTTGCCCTTTCTGCACATAATCACCCAGCTCAACATTCACGGCAGTAACGTAGCCGCCAACCACAGGCACTATTTCTACCAGCTTATTATTATCGGCAGCAATTTTTCCGAATAGTTTCAGTTGATTTTTTACCTGTTGAATTTGCGCTTCTGCAAATTGAGTGCGCGCCAACATGGTGTCGGTTAATTCAAAAGCAGCTTCGGTTTCTGCGGGCTTATTTTTGTTGCAGGCAGAAAACATCAATGAGAAAATGAGAAGATTTGAAAATTTGAAAATGAAGCGAGACGCATTTAAAATTTTCTGAAAGCGATGACTAAAATTCATGGTGCTTATCATGTTATGATGTTGTTTTAATTGTTATTAAAAATTTCTTTTCCGACTGCTGCATTCAGCTCTTCGTAAGCAGCAATGCGCACTTTGCGCAGCTTATTCAGTTCGTTTTGCGATTGATTATAGGACTCGAAAAAATCGGTGAACTCAAGCAATGAAATATTCCGTTTCTGGAAATTTTCTATCACGCCTTTGTTTAAAGTTTCAAATTCGGCAGCATAAGTTTTGTCAATCGCCTGATATTCTTCTTCAATGCGCAATGCTTTTTCGTAAGCGGTTTTTACTTCAATTGCTAAATTTGATTCACTGTTTTTTTGAAGTGATTCAATAGCTTTAACTGTACTTTTTGCTGCCTTTGTATTTCCCTGATTCACATTCCAAAACGGCAGATTCATGCCCATAGTTAAACCCACATAATTTCTGAATGAGCTTCCCTGCTGGTCGTAAATACCGCCCAATGTAAGGTCGGGAACGCCCAGACTTTTTTGCAACCGCACATTGGTTTCCGCACTTTGCAATTCTGTTTTTGAGCGCAAAAAATCGGGACGGTTGGCAAGCGCATCACTCACTAATTGCTGCACATCCAACACCTTGTTTTTGTAGCTGTCGGTAAAACCATTCTCTGTTTCGGGTTGAATCACCGCATCAGTTCCCAACAAAATTTGCAACGCTCCCCGCGCATCAATAATGCTTGCCAGCAGTTCGGTTTTTGCATTATTTAATTGGTAGTAAATCGCTTTCAAACGCAGCACTTCTTTCAAAGAAATATTTCCTTTTTGCGATTGCTCATCATAAGCGGTGATGATATTTTGCAGCAGTTGCAATTGATTGTTGTAAATGCCGAGCGTGATACGGTCGTAGTAGAACGAGTAGAAATTTTTGCGCAACTGAAACTTGAGGTTGCGCAGCAAATCTTGAAATTCAAGGTAGGCTATTTCCTTGTTTTGCTTTGCCAAATCCACTTCAAATTTCTTTTTGCCGCCTATGTAAAACACCTGCTCCAAGGCAAATATTTTTTGCCCGTTTTTGCCCACATCAAATGCTCTGTTGTCATCGGCATTGTAGGCGTTCAGCTCCACGCTAAAGCGCGGATTTTCCCACAATTTCGCCTGAATAATCAAGGCTTTCTGTGCATCAATATTATACTGCGATGCCAACAGCAATAGGTTGTTTTTCAGGAATTGACTTTCGGCATCAGCTAATTTCAATTTCAAAGTGTCTTGCGTAAAAACACTACTGAAACAGCAACACGCGAAAGCCATTAAATACAATGCTTTCATCCATAAAAATTTTAGAAAAAGAAAACTTGTTCCCCTCCTTCGGAGGGGTTAGGGGGGGTGAGGC
The DNA here is from genome assembly GCA_964605875.1 of uncultured Chitinophagaceae bacterium. Classification (GTDB taxonomy): domain Bacteria; phylum Bacteroidota; class Bacteroidia; order Chitinophagales; family LD1; genus UBA7692. The sequence goes on along the minus strand of CAZSEG010000058.1, from coordinate 28 downwards.
GGTTACGCTTGGGGGGGGGGCGGGGTAA
>CAZSEG010000057.1:10246-18819 GCA_964605875.1 uncultured Chitinophagaceae bacterium | reverse complement strand
TGTTTGCCCGATGCCGCGAGCCGGATAATTGATAATTCGCTTCAACGCTTCTTCATCATAATGATTGACGGCAAGTTTTAAATACGCCAACAGGTCTTTGATTTCCCTGCGCTGATAGAAGCTCATGCCGCCATACACTTTGTAAGGAATATTCATCCTGCGCAGGCTTTCTTCAAACGAGCGCGACTGTGCATTGGTGCGGTAAAGAATGGCAAAATGGCGATTGAACAACTGTTCGCGCTCTTTCAGTTCTTTGATGGATTCGGCAACAAATCTTCCTTCTTCGTTATCGCTGGGAGCGCGTACAACTTTAATTTTTTCGCCTTCGTTATTGCTCGTCCAGATTTCCTTCTTAATCTGGTTTTTGTTTTTTGCAATCAGCTTGTTGGCAGCCGTAACAATGTTCTGTGTGCTGCGATAATTTTGCTCTAATTTAAAAACACTCAGGTCGGGAAAGTCTTTTGAAAAGTTGAGGATGTTATCAATCGTTGCTCCGCGAAAACCATAAATACTTTGCGCATCATCACCCACCACAGTTATATTTTGAAACACATCGGCAATGCGTTTTACAATGGCGTATTGCAACGGATTGGTGTCCTGAAACTCATCAATCAGCACATACTTAAACTTGTGCTGATACTTGTATAACACATCAGGAAAAGTGTTGAGAATTTCATAAGTTTTCAGCAGCAAATCGTCAAAATCCATCGCGCCACTTTTAAAGCAACGCTCGCAATAGGTTTTGTAAATCGCGCCTGTTTCGGGTCTGCGCATTTCGCGGTCTTCTTTGCTTAATTCCACATCCGTTAAATAATCATCGGGCGTGATGAGCGAGTTTTTTGCAGAAGAAATTCTGTATTGAACCTGATTTGGTTTGTAAATTTTATCGTCAAGATTTTTTTCACGAATAATGGTTTTGATTAAGCTGCGCGAATCTTCGGTATCATAAATTGTGAAGTTGGAGGGGTAGCCGATGCGTTGCGCTTCTACACGCAAAATTTTTGCAAACACCGAGTGAAAAGTTCCCATAAACAAACTGCGTGCATTCGTGCCTGCAATAGCTTCGATGCGTTGGCGCATGGCTTCGGAAGCCTTGTTTGTAAAAGTGAGCGCAAGGATGCCGTAAGGGCTTACGCCCTGCTGCAACAAATGCGCAATGCGATAAGTAAGCACGCGGGTTTTGCCCGATCCGGGTCCTGCAACAATAAGGGTTGGTCCTTCAAAATTTATTACTGCTTCGCGTTGGACATCGTTTAGTTCTTCCCAAAAATTCATGCGATAAAAATAGTTGTGTTGAAGATGTAAGTGAGGAAATGATTTCAACAATATGAAATAGTGTTTCGTGTGGTGGGTGTTGAGATTTTTTCTTCCTGAAATTAACGTGAGTTCGGGATGTTCTCAACACTTGAAACCACATAGAAACATAGGTTTCAGTAGATATTTCTAACGGTTATGTTTCTGTTAAAGCTATGTTTTTCTGATGCTGTTTTGTCTTATCATAACTATGTTTCTATGTGGTTATCAAAAATGTTGTTCTAAATTATTTGCACAATAAATTTTTTGCGCCTGCGTTCAATAATCATACATCAAAAAATAATTGCTCATGCGCGTTTCATCTACTTCACCAAAAATGTACAGTTATGGAAACCAACAACAAAAAAACAGTAAGCAGAGGCTTATTCTTTGGGATGCTTGCAGTATTAACACTTACCTGTGGTATTTTGGTTTATGAGTACCAAAATGTAAAAACAGAGAGCAGACAGTTTTTCGACCAAAGCCACACATATCAGGGTCAATTGCTTTCGCTCAGTGATTCATTAGAAAGCAAGAAAAATGAACTGGCTTTTTTCAAAGGCAGAAATGCAGACCTCGACAAGGTTGTTGCCGATAAGCAAACTGAAATTGATATTCAGAAGCAAAAAATAAGGGCTTTGATTTTATCGGGAAAAGCAACTGATAAAGAGTTGAAAGAAGCGCGTTTTATGGTAGTGCAATATGAAAATGTACTTGCCGATTTGAATGAGCAAATTACAAAACTCCATCAGTTGAACGACCAGTTGGCTGCGGAAAATTCACAACTTTCCAATGACTTACTTTATGAAAAAGAATTGAGCGCGACACTCAATAGCAAGAACAATTCATTGAGTAAAAAAGTGGAGATTGCTTCGCTGCTGCCTGTTCAAAAAATTGAGTTGAATGCGGTTAAAAAACGCAACAACGGCAAGGACTTGAATGTGCGCAAAGCAAAGAATACCGAAGCCTTGAAAATCAGTTTTGAAACCGGAGAAAATCAGGTGCTGGATGCAGGAAATGTGAGCGTTTATGTGCGCATCATCAATCCAAAAGGTGAAACAATTGCCGTAAACGACATGGGTTCGGGCTTGCTGAATGAATCGCAATCAGGCGCACCAATGTTATACACTCAAAAGGCTGATATTGACTGGCACAACGCCAGCAAAAAAGTAACGCTTTACTGGGGTGAAAACATTAAAGACCCGGGGGTTTACAAAGTTGAATTGCTGCAAAACGGATACCTGATAGGTAAGAGCGAAATTAAATTGAGCTAACAGTAGTCGGTGTCTTCCTCAGACAAAGAAGCCGCTTCCATTTTGGGGCGGCTTCTTGTTTTTTGTTACGCTGTATTTTTTAATCTTTTCAACAGTGAATGGCTTCATTCATTTATTCTTTTATTTTTCGGCAATAACATGAAAGAAATTCTACAACAATTTACGCTTGCATTTACCCGCGAACAAAAAATTGATGCGCTTGCAGCATTTGTTCGGGCGATGCGACCGGGTTCATTCAGCAATTCCAAATATTCAACCTTGCAGTTGCGGGAAGCAATCAATATACTCGAACAGGATGATGAGCTAAGACTGATTTTTACAAAAACCCTTTATGAAATTGTTGAATCATCAAGGCTTGTGGAGTTTTTTACCGAAAGCGGTATTCCTGTGCGCAATGATTTTTTCACTGAATTTTTTGCAAGAATCCGTCATAAATTTTTGCCGGAGTTAGTGCCGGATAATTATTTGTCGAAGGTGTTTCAATCCGTATTTCCGTTTGCAGACGACAGCGATTGGGTGTGTGCAATTGACGATAAAACATGGGCTGATTTTTTTTCGTTGCTCGCCCCGATTGTGGAATGGCATTCGGAACATTTGCAAAAAGAACTAAGCACGGCATTGAGTATTCTTTCGGTGCGCGTGGCATCCGCAGGCTTGGAAAAGCCAATTGCCATGCGGCTTCCGGTAGAAGCGTTGGCAGAAACATTTTCGGAACAGGCAGTTGCTGCCGATGCGCTTTTGGATGCTTTGAAAGCCAAAGATTTGCAGGCTGTTCAGGGCTTGTACCAAGCCTTGCGCATTAGAATCAAGGAATGTTTCAGTTCGTTGGAAAGATTGAAAATTCAAAGTTTGGGGCATGGCACAAGCCTTGAGCAAACGTTTCTTATCCGCAGGTTAGAAAGCCAGTTGCACAGCATGGAAATGATTGCCGCCATGCTTTTTGCCGAAAACAGTTTCGGAATAAATGAGTTGGTTTCATTTTTTAAAAGAAGCGTTTACTATGTTACAAATCGCTACGCGGTTGGAGAGTTGATTCAGCAAAATTTCGGTTTGCTTACTTATCAGATTGCAGAACATAAAAGTAAATCGGGCGAGCATTACATTACGTCAAACAGAAAAGAATTTCGTGATTTTTTTGTGGCTTCATGCGGGGGAGGCGTGATTATTGCTTTTGTAGTGATTCTGAAAATTTTTATTCATCACAGCCATGCCGCACCATTTTGGGAAGCGGTTTTGTTTTCGCTGAATTACGCTGCGGGATTTATCATGATTCATGTAACACATTCCGCGCTTGCAACCAAGCAGCCGGCAATGACGGCATCAAAAATTGCCGCTTCATTAGATAACAAAAAAGGCGAAAGAAATCTTTACGGGCTTGCAATTTTAGTTGGTCAAACTGCGCGTTCACAGATCATTTCGTTTGTTGGAAATCTGCTGATTGTGTTTCCGCTGCCGTTTGTTTTTGCTTACCTTATTTCAATGTTTAACGGTTCAAATATTGTAAGCGAAAAAGAAGCGTTGGGTATGTTGGATGGCGTGAATCCGATTAAATCTTTGGCGTGGCTTTATGCGGGTTTTACGGGCGTGTTTTTGTTTGTAAGCGGCATCATTTCGGGTTACTGGGATAACCGTGTAATTTACTCGCAAATCCCCGAGCGCATCCGGCAGCACCCGGGTTTGAAAAGCACTTTTTCAAAAGAAAGATTGAATGGCATTGCAACATATATCGAGCATAATCTCGGTGCGCTTGTCGGCAATTTTGCGCTCGGTTTTTTTCTTGGCACGGCTGCGTTTTTGGGCAATATTTTAGGGCTGCCTTTTGATATTCGCCACATCACCATTGCCGCAGGAAATTATGCCATCGGAATTTTAGGCGCGCATCATTTAATTACCTGGCATACTTACGTGGTTTGCTTTATTGGCGTGTTGGGCATTGGTTTTGTCAATTTCTTGGTGAGTTTTACGCTTGCGTTTTTGGTGGCGGTTCGTTCGCGCGGTGTTGAAATCAAAAACCTGCCTGCGTTCAGCAATATATTGTTTACTTATTTCCGAAAATTTCCCGCAGATTTTGTTCGCCCGCCAAAGGCGGAAAGAAAGGAGGAGGATTTGCGGTAGCTATCTACTCACCCCAACATCCTCACAGCCATTTTAACGCCATTAACCAACGTGTCCGCTTCTTCAAAAGTATTGTAAAAAGAAAATGAGGCGCGACAGGTTCCTTCAATGCCAAAACGCTCCATCAAAGGCTGGCAGCAGTGATGCCCCGTGCGAATGGCAATGCCTTGTTCATTGAGCAACACGCCAATATCATAAGGATGAATTTCACCAACGAGAAAAGAAACAACCGAAGATTTTTCGGGCGCAGTGCCAATCACGCGCAGTCCTTCAATCTCCAACAATTTTTTGGTCGCGTAGCTCAATAATTCCTGTTCTTGCTTTGCAATATTTTCTATGCCGACTTCATTGATAAAATCAATGGCTTCGCCCAACACAATTCCTGCTTCGATGTTGGGTGTTCCTGCTTCAAATTTATAGGGCAAATCGTTGTAAGTTGTTCCCGAAAAAGAAACTGTTTTAATCATTTCGCCACCACCCATGTATGGCGGCATGGCTTGCAGCAATTTTTCTTTTCCATACAAAACACCAATGCCTGTTGGCGCAAAAACTTTATGCCCCGAAAAGCCGAGAAAATCACAATCCAACGCACGAACATCCACCTTCAAATGCGGCAAAGCCTGCGCCCCGTCTAAGAAAACAACCGCGCCAACTTCATGCGCCTTCTCAATAATATGCTTCACAGGATTGATGGTTCCAAGCGAATTGGAAATGTAAACCACTGAAACAATTTTGGTGCGTTCGCTCAATAATTTTTCAAACGCTTCAATATCTAATGTTCCATTTTCTAAAACAGGAATCACTTTCAGCACGGCATTTTTTTCTTCACACAACATTTGCCAAGGCACGATATTACTGTGGTGTTCCATACCCGAAATAATGATTTCATCGCCTGCTTTGATGTTTTGCCTGCCGTAAGTATTTGCCACCAGATTCACCGCCTCAGTTGTGCCGCGCACAAAGTTTATTTCGCGCTCGCTTGCATTCAAATGTTTGGCGATAGTTGTGCGCGAATTTTCGTAAGCCTCAGTTGCCAACTGCGCCAAGTGATGCGCCCCGCGATGTATATTGCTGTTGTATTCTGTGTAATATTTATTGATGGCATCAATTACACGCTGTGGTTTTTGCGAGGTGGCGGCATTGTCTAAATACACCAACGGTTTGCCGTTAATCTTTTGATTGAGTATTGGAAATTGCGCCCGAAGTTGCACTATGTTGTTGCTCATATATTCTTAATTGAAAGCGGTGAAAATAATCGGCTGTTGGCGATGCAAGCTATTCAAAACAGTTTTTAACCAATGGCATCTGCCCAAAACAATGATTGGCTTGCTTTGCTAACTTCGCGCCTGCAAAAAATCACAGCCGCGTCATTTAAACAAGTGTTAGCCATGTCTGCCATTCACCAAATCCTTAAAAAATACTGGGGCTACGATGCTTTTCGTCCGTTACAGGAAGAAATTATCACTTCTGTTTTAGAAGGAAAAGATACGCTTGCATTGCTGCCAACGGGCGGTGGAAAATCAATTTGTTTTCAAGTGCCTGCATTGGCGAAAGATGGTTTGTGCTTGGTGATTTCACCGCTCATCGCATTGATGAAAGATCAGGTGATGAACCTGAAAAAGAAAGGCATCAAAGCCGAAGCAATTTACACGGGTTTGCGTTATGATGAAACAGATGCAATTTTCAGCAACTGCATTTTTGGCGATGTAAAATTTCTTTACGTTTCGCCCGAAAGATTGGCAAGCGAAGATTTCAGAAGCAGACTGAAACAAATGAAAATCAATCTGCTTGCAGTGGATGAAGCGCACTGTATTTCGCAATGGGGTTATGATTTTCGCCCGCCATATCTGCGCATTGCCGAAGTGCGCGAAATGCTTGAAGGCGTTCCTGTTTTAGCGCTCACAGCCACAGCTACTTTAAAGGTTGCTGACGACATTACAACACAACTTCATTTCAAAATAAAGAACATTTTCAGCAAAAGTTTTCAGCGCAAAAACCTCAGTTATGTTGTGCGGCAAACTGCCGACAAACAAAATCAATTGCTGAATATTTTGAATAAAGTTGGCGGTACATCGGTAGTGTATGTGCGCAGCAGAAAAGGCACAAAAGATGCCGCGCAATTTTTAAAGGCGAATAAAATCAGCGCAGATTTTTACCACGCAGGTTTAAGCAGCGATGAGCGCAGCAAAAAGCAGGACGACTGGGTGAACAACAAAACGCGCGTGATGGTTTGCACCAACGCTTTCGGCATGGGCATTGACAAGCCCGATGTGCGCACGGTAATTCACTTGGATGTGCCTGAAAGTTTAGAAGCCTATTTTCAGGAAGCGGGACGAGCAGGGCGCGATGAACAAAAGGCTTTTGCTGTTTTGCTGACAGATAATGACGATAAAAAAAATATCATTGAAAGCATCAGTAATTTTCCTTCTGTTGCCGATTTGCAAAATACTTATGAGCAGCTTTGCAACTTCTTTGAATTGGCTTTAAATTTTGAAAGTAAACTTTCGCACAGCTTCGACATCGGCAGGTTTGTGATGTACTCAAAAATGAATACCGCAAAGGCTTTGAAGTGTATTTCGATGTTGGCGCAATTGGAAATTATTTCGCTTACCGATGCTGTTTTTCAACGCCCGCAGATAAAGTGCATTACGAGCAAAGAAGGGCTTTTTCATTTTCAGAACAACAACAAATTCTTAGAGCCTTTGGTGAAAATGATTTTGCGTACCTGCGAAGGTGTATTTGAGGATTTTGTACCCATCAATCAAAACGAAATTGCCTTTCGTTTAAAAATTTCATTCAATGAATTGATTGCGCAATTGCATCAGTTGAACAAAGCAGAAGTGTTCCGGTACATTCCGTTGAAAGAGCAACCGCAGCTAACGTTTGCCCACGAAAGAGTGGAAGCGCGACATCTGCATTTTCAACCCGAAAAAATCGAGTTCAGACGAAAGCAAAATGAAGAGCGACTGAAAGCGATGTTGCATTATTTTACGGTGCATCACATTTGCAGAAGTTCTTTATTGGTGAATTACTTTGGAGAACATTATGCAGAAAAATGTGGCGTGTGCGATGTATGCATTGCCGAGCGTAAAAGTGGCTTAGACGCAAAGCAATTTTCTGACATCGTTGAGCAGCTTCAAAAGGTTTTGCAAGAGCCTAAGCCAATTGAAAAAATCATTGCGGAGGTAAATGTTTCGCAGGAAAAAGCGATTGCAACATTACAGCATCTGGCAGAGGCGGAGATTGTAAGAAAAACAACGGGCGGAGCTTTTGTGTGGAATGAATGAAAGCCAAATAATCAGATTAACTATGTTTGAGCCGTATGAAGCGCATTATTTTCTGCGTAACCAACGACCTTTCATTCGACCAGCGAATGCAAAGAATTTGCCGAAGTCTCAGCGCATCGGGCTATGATGTAATGTTGGCAGGCAGAGAACTTTCTGCATCCGTTTCATTAAGTAAAGAACCATTTTCGCAACATCGTTTAAAGTGCATTTTCAATAAAGGGAAAGCATTTTACATTGAATACAATTTGCGATTGTTTTGGTGGTTGTTGTTTCAACAATTCGATGCTGTTTGCGCCATTGATTTAGACACGATTTTACCCGCATTATTCACCGCAAAACTGAAGCGCAAAAAATTAGTGTATGATGCACACGAATACTTTCCCGAAGTGCCGGAAGTAGTTAATCGTCCGGTTGTAAAAAAGGTTTGGCAACGGATTGAAAAATTTGCTTTGCCAAAAACAAATGCTGCATACACAGTTTCGCAAAGTATAGCAGATGAATTTAAAAATTTGTATGGTTTAAATGTTGATGTAATCAGGAATATAACGCTGTTGGAAACATCATCCAATGTTCAAAAAGAATCCAATGTAATTTTATATCAGGG
>CAZSEG010000057.1:3134-10236 GCA_964605875.1 uncultured Chitinophagaceae bacterium | reverse complement strand
TAAAACAATTAAGGTTAAAATGTTACAAATCAAAATGTAATTTTATATCAGGGTGCATTGAATGAAGGCAGAGGTTTGTATCAGTTACTTGAAGCGGGAAAAGATTTGGATGTAAAAATCTGGATTGCGGGCGATGGTGATATTGCGGAAAAACTCAAAGATTTCTCTGCTAAAATCGGTGTTCAGCACAAAGTGAATTTCTTTGGAAAATTAGAACCGAATGAATTGAAAAAACTAACTGCAAAAGCAACTATAGGCTTTAATGTTTTGGAAGAAAAAGGCAAGAGCTACTATTATTCTTTAAGCAATAAAACCTTCGACTACATTCACGCTGGTGTTCCGCAACTGATGAGCGATTTCCCCGAAATGCGAAAACTAAACGAGCAATTTGAAATTGGAATAATTGTGAAAGAATGTACACCCGATGCCATAGCCCAAGCAATAAATCGTTTATTGCAAAACGCAAATTTTTATGAAACACTCAGCAATAATTGCTTGCAGACAAAACAGCAATTAAACTGGCAGGCTGAGGAAAAAAAAATGTTGAATATCTATGAGCAATTATTCGGATAAACACCTGCACATCGTGGCTTTTAATGTGCCGTATCCCGCAGATTACGGTGGAGTGATTGATGTGTTTCATAAAATCCGCGCTTTACACGCGCTTGGCATTAAAGTACATTTGCATTGCTTTACTTACGGTCGCGAGCAGGCAAAAGAGTTGAATGAAATTTGCGAAACCGTAAATTATTACGAGCGCAAAAAATTCTATCAGGCGATTTACAAAAGTGTTCCATACATTGTTGGTTCGCGCCAGTCGGGCGAGTTGCTTTCTAATATTTCTAATGATGATTATCCTGTACTGTTTGAGGGTTTGCACACCTGCGCATATCTGTCGCACAAAGCAATTGAGCATAAAACAAAAGCCGTTCGGATGCACAATGTGGAGTGGGATTATTACAAAAGTTTAGGCGAGCAGGAGCGCAATTATTTAGTAAAATTTTACTTCCATTACGAAAGTCAAAAGCTGAAAAAGTTTGAAGAAGAATTAAAGTATGCAAATCATGTTTTTGCCATAAGCAAAAGCGACAGCGAATATTTTTCTAAGGTCTATAAAAACATCATTTACGTTCCTGCATTTCATTCAAATGATGCTGTTACTTCCAAAACCGGAAAAGGCGAATATGTGTTGTATCACGGCAATTTGAGCGTGGTTGAAAATCATCAGGCGGCATTGTATGTTTTGAAAAAAATTGCCGCAAATTCCAAACGAGAATTTATCATCGCGGGCAAGGAACCGTTGGATGCGTTGCGGAAGGAAATCAAGAAATATCCGAACGTTACTTTGGTGTATAATCCATCGTTTGAAACCATGAATAATTTGATTGCAAATGCGCATGTTACCATCCTTCCAACATTTCAAAGCACAGGCATTAAGCTGAAATTGCTGAACTCTTTATATAAAGGCAGGTTTTGCATTGTAAACAAATCAATGATTTTAAATACCGGCTTGGAAAATCTTTGTTTGGTAGAAGAAAGCGCGGAACAGGCATTGGAATATATTGAATCATTATTCACGCGGGAATTTACCGAAGCCGACCAAAATTTCCGCTCGCAAATGCTTGCCGAAAATTTCTCTAACAAAGCCAATGCGCTTAAAATTGCGACAATGCTTTGGCAATAATTTTTTGAACTGAAAATGAATTTTACACAACAAAATTTATTGTCTTTAATGAACCGCTTTTTACTAAAGTCAATTGCGTTTTATACATTTTTTCTCTCATCAAATCTGTTTGCACAAACACAAATCGGCACTGCCCCGCCAATTATTAAATGCCCGAAAAATATTAAGATTGATTGCGACCCCGGCACTACTTTCGCAAAAGTTATTTATACCAGACCAACTGCCGTAAAAGACGGCAAAAGCGTTCCTGTAAAACTGTTGGCAGGCTTGGAAAGTGGCGGCAATTTTCCGGTGGGTGTTACAAAAATGTTGTTTGAAGCAACAGATGAAAGTGGCAACAGAAGCGAATGTACTTTCACCATAACTGTCGGCTGCCCGGGCAATGAGTTCACCATGTATTGCCCCGAAACAACTGTTAAAGACAATGAATTTGGCAAGTGTGGTGCAACCGTTTCCTACAACGCGCCATACTCGGTTGGCAACTCCACACAAGTGCAGATAACACAGCCCGAAGGCTTGCGCAGCGGCTCATTTTTTAATGTTGGTATTACGACAAATACTTTTCGTGGCACATTGAACGGCAACAGCAAAGACTGCTCTTTCACTGTGCGAATTGTAGATAATGAGTTGCCGCAAATTATGTGTCCGCCCGATATTTTTGTGCCGGTTGGTAAAGATGTAAAAGGTGCAACTGTGAACTATATTTTTCCAACCGCAACCGATAATTGCAAAGTGAAAGAAATAAAACTGGTTAGCGGCTTGCCGAGCGGTTCGTTTTTTCCGAGAGGAACAACAGAAATGAATTACAGGGCTTATGATGAAAGCGGCAACTTTCGCAATTGCTTTTTCAAAGTTGAAATTGCAAAAACCGATTCTGTAAAAGAAGTTGTAAAACCTGTTGAAGCAAAAAAAACTTTTACGGATGCGCCTGTAACTATTGATGAAAAGTTGAATGTAGGTAACGATTCGGTGATAACCACGCAAAGCCCGATAATATTGAGTTCTTGCAGTGTTACGTTATGTATTTATGATGATGCGCAGGAAGATGGCGACAGTGTTTCCATCATTTTTAATGATGAAGTTTTGGTGGATAGAAAACTGATAAAAGTGCTGCATAAAAAGAGCCTGAAAAATGCTTTCAGAATACCGGTTCAGTTAAATGCGGAAGGAGCGAATTTTTTAATTTCCAAAGCGTGGAATTTGGGCACAATTCCACCCAACACTTTGAAAATTGATATTTACGAAGGGCACATAACCGATGAAAAAAAGTTGCGCGAAATGAAACCGATTGTGAGTAAAAAACTGAGTTCGCGACCCGGACTTGCAGGCGCAATTTTATTGAAATGCAGTAATTGAAATACTGAGAAGTATTTAGTAAAGTGTAGTTATTGCAACTACTTATTATTCACAAAAATAAATTCTAATTAATTGATTATCATTTGTATGGGCAATAATATTTTGAAGCATTTAAAAACTGTTATACTTGCCTTTCAACAAACGTGAAGACAAATGTTACAGACGAAAGATAAGTTGTTTAAGTCGGTGGACGATTACTTCAACTACATTGCCGAAACGCTCGGCTATCCGCAAAATCTGAAAGACCATTTCAGAAGCGATGTAGTTTTCAGCGATGGTATAAAACTGCATATTGATATTTACGAATATGCCAAAGAAGCTCCTACGGTTGTTTTGATTCCCGGCACGGCTTTGTACGCATTGTGCTATGCCGATTTCATGTATCAATTGGGCGAGCAGGGTTTTAATGTTATTGGTTTTGACCCGCGCGGACACGGACAAAGCGAAGGCGCGCGGGGCGATTACACCATCACCGAAATTATGCGCGATGCCGAAAATGTGATTACGTGGGCGATGCAGCGATACAGCAACAATGTGTCGCTGATGGGCAGCAGTCAAGGCGGAATTATCAGTTTTTACATGGCGGCAAAAGATGAGCGGTTGAAAGGCGTTACCTGCCAGAATTTTGCAGACCTCACAGCCCCCGAAACCATTAAATTAGCAAGGCATCCGCGCCTTTTTAAATATCTCAAACTGTTATTGGTAAAAGCAGGAAACGTATTGCCGCAAGCGCAACTTCCTGTAACGGGCTACATTGATTTGGAAAAAATTCCGGTGCGCTATTTCGGCAATGCAAAGAACTTTATCGAAAGCGACCCGCTCACTTTGAAAACAATTTCACTGCGCGCACTGCAATCTTTGGCTTCTACTTCTACGGTAAAACCCATAGAAGAAATCAAAGTTCCGGTGATGGTTTTTCAGGGAGATGCCGACACCATTTTTCCGTTATCCTACACGCAAAGCATTTTTGACAAACTTTCCTGCAAAAAGAAAATGACGGTTTTCCCGAACATGACTCATGCCCTGATGCACGAAAATGTTGCAGAAATTTTACCTGAAATTGTAAGCTGGCTTAAAGAAATTCATGGGGTAAAACCTAAGCAAACCGCGCCTGTTGAGCAGGAACAGTTGAAACAAACAATAGAGAATAACTGACAGCATCGGAGTATTTTATTCCAAAATGCTTTCCAACCAATCACCGCAAATCTTCCTTAGCTTTGCACAAACAAATTTCTGATGAAAATTCTTCAACTCTTTGAACGCGCATGGATAATGGCTGCGGTGGTTGCATTTGGCGTGGCTGTTTACAATATCATCACGCTGCCGGTTTTTAATCAAAAGATTTACTTCCCCGTTTTCTGCGGATTGTTCTGTTTGCTGCTGTGGTGGAACATCAAAGGACAAAGAAAATTCTACGAAAAAATGCAGCAGGGAAAAGAGAAAAAGTAGAACATGTTTAAACTTTTTTAAACCACATAGAAACATAGAATAAGGATGTATTGACTTTGTGATTTTTGCTTGCAAAACTATGTTAGCTCAGAAGGCTTTAGGAAAACATAGCTCTCCGCCAAAGAAAGGAGGGGAGAAAACTATGTATCTATGTGGTTTAAAAGTTAAACTAAAAAGTTGAAACAACCTCATAATTAATCTTTCCCAATTTCAAATAGTTCGTCTTTATTATTTATGCAATCATCAAATACAATAAAACTTTCTTCATTGCCTTCGCGCGAAAACACATTTCGTTTTACAGATGCCGTTCATGGTTTTCTTTTTCCCATAGAACCGAACGAAACGCAAACGATAAATGAACTTCAAAAAAAATTGTTAGAGTTGCTTGCGCCTGTGGACGCGCAACTTTCCACTTCGCCAATTGACATCAGCAATAAATTTTTTGCGGCATTGGAAAACGTGCGTACCGAACTTTTTACTGATGCACAATTCTTTTTGCAATCCGATCCGGCTGCGGCTTCTTTAGAAGAAGTGATTATCACCTATCCCGGGTTTAATGCCATCACATCCTATCGCATTGCGCACGTTTTGTATCAACTCGAAGTGCCGATTTTGCCGCGTTTAATTACTGAATATGCACACAGCAAAACGGGTATTGACATTCATCCCGGAGCGCAAATTGCCGCGCCTGTTTTTATTGATCACGGAACGGGAATTGTAATCGGACAAACAACCGTTATCGGCAAAAACGTGAAGCTGTATCAAGGCGTAACGCTTGGCGCATTGGCAGTTTTGAAAGAAGAATCGGGTAAAAAACGCCACCCGACCATTGAAGATGATGTAATCATTTATGCAGGCAGTTGTATTCTGGGCGGCACAACCGTTGTGGGCAGAAATTCCATCATTGGCGGCAACGTATTTTTAACCGAAAGCATTCCTCCGTTTTCTTTCGCGTATCACAAAAGCGAAGTGAAGGTGCGCGACAAGAGCGAAATTAAATCGCTGATAGATTTTGTGATTTGAGTTATTTCTAATCATAATTGCGTTATTCTTACAAAAACAATAGACAAAATGAAAAAGGTTTTTACACTATTTACTTTCGTTGCAATCGCAACAACAATTTTTGCCCAACAACCGCCTAATGGTGGCTTTGAATCGTGGGCAGCAAGCAACAACAATCCAACAGGCTGGAGTACTGTTGAATCGGCTGCTGCCGATGCCGGAGTACTTGGTCTTGCCGCAATTGCAGGCAAGAAGTTTACCTACAAAGAAACAACAGCAGGAAACTATGTTGAGGGTTCAACTGCGGTTGCCGTTAAAAGCGATACTGTTCCATTAGCAGGATTTACATTTCCCGGACTTGTGCTTTTAGGAAAAGTTTCCATAGATATTGCAACGCAAGGACTAAACATAAGCGGAATATCTTTTACGGGAAAGCCGGATTTGATAAAGTTTGCCTATCGCTATGTGCCGGTTGGCATTGACACAGGCAGCTTTTTTGTGGAATTAAGCAAATTCAATGTGGCGAATGACAGCTCGGATCAAATTGCGGGCGTTTTTGAACGTCTTTTTCCTACTGCCGGAACTGATTGGGATTCCGTAAGCCTGCCGATAGATTACGATCCGCTTTATGTCGGTCAATCACCGGACACGACAACAATGGGATTTTTCTCCAGCGGCACAAACGCTCAAATCGGCTCAAAACTTTGGGTGGATAATGTTCGCTTTGTTTACTTAAATCCAAACGGTGTTGTAGAGGTTCCGGTTGAAACGCCAACTATCAATATATTTCCGAATCCGGCAAATAATGTGGTGAATTTCAAAACAGATTTGAACCTTGAAAATACTATTGCAACTATCTATTCATTAGAAGGCAGACAAGTTGTTACCAAAACAATTTCAAACAATCTTGCAGAAGTAAATGAACTTTCTTCGGGCAGATATTTCTTCACTTTGCACCGTGCCGGCAAAGCCGTTGGCGTAGGTAATTTTAGTTTGGTGAAGTAATTTTTTAATAAAAGTATGACTTGAAAATATGTGTTGCAACCGAGAACATTTTGTTGAGGTTGCAACATTTTTTTTGACCAAAAAATGAATAACAATGAAGGTAAACAACATCTTGGAAACTATCGGCAACACACCGCACCTGCGCATCAATAAATTGTTTGGCGGTGATGCAAATGTTTGGGTGAAATTAGAAAGAACCAACCCGGGCGGCAGCATCAAAGACCGCATTGCGCTTAGCATGATTGAAGATGCAGAAAAAAAAGGCGAACTGAAAGAAGGCAGCGTAATTATTGAACCGACATCGGGCAACACCGGAATCGGCTTGGCAATTGTGGCGGCAGTGAAAGGCTATAAATTGATATTGGTGATGCCCGAAAGCATGAGCATTGAACGCAGAAGACTGATGAAGGCTTATGGCGCAAATTTTGAATTAACGCCACGCGAAAAAGGCATGAAAGGTGCGATTGAAAAAGCAAAAGAATTGGTTGCCTCTACACCAAACGCATGGATGCCGCAGCAATTTGACAATCCTGCAAATATTGAAGTGCATGAGCGCACCACAGCCGAAGAAATTCTTGCAGATTTTCCAAACGGAGTGGATGCAGT
>CAZSEG010000057.1:0-3124 GCA_964605875.1 uncultured Chitinophagaceae bacterium | reverse complement strand
TGCAGTGATTACGGGCGTTGGCACAGGCGGACACATTACAGGCGTTGCAAGAGTTTTGAAAGCAAAATTCCCGAATACAAAAGTGTATGCCGTAGAGCCTGCATTATCTCCTGTAATAAGTGGCGGCAGTCCTGCACCACATCCGATTCAGGGCATTGGCGCGGGCTTTATTCCTGCCAACTTAGATACTTCTGTTTTAGATGGCGTGATTCAGGTGAGCAAAGAAGATGCTTTTGCATACTCCATTCGCGCTGCAAAAGAAGAAGGCTTATTTGGCGGAATTTCCAGTGGCGCAACATTAGCTGCCATTGCGCAAAAACTGCCCGATTTACCTGCCGGAGCAACTGTGCTTGGATTTAATTACGACACAGGCGAACGCTACCTCTCTATCGAAGGTTTGTATGAAATATAATGTAGAGACGCAAAATTTTGCGTCTCTACGCTCCCAAAACTTCTTTGCTGAAAGCAAATAACTCTGCTTCGTGGAAATTTTTAGCCATCAGTTGAACACCGATAGGTAAGCCGTTTGCATCCTTTCCAACAGGAATTGAAATGGCGGGATTGCCCGTGAGATTCGCCAGCACCGTAAAAATATCCGCAAGATACATCTCGACAGGATTAGATGTTTTTGCGCCAATTTTAAACGGAACGGATGGCGTGGTGGGCAACAAAATGAAATCGTAATCACTAAAGATTTTATCCATTTCGTTGCGCAACAACCTGCGCACTTTTTGCGCACGCGAGTAATACGCATCGTAGTAACCAGAGCTTAAAACAAAGGTTCCGAGCATGATGCGGTTCTTTACTTCCCTGCCAAAGCCTTCGGTGCGGCTGCGCTTGTAAACGCTTTCCATGTCGGTGGCGTTGGGCGAGCGAAAGCCATAATGCACACCGTCAAAACGCGCTAAATTACTGGATGCTTCGGCAGTGGTAAGCACATAATATGCCGGAATCAAATAGTCTAAATAAGAGAAGCCAACCGTTTCAACCAAATGACCGTTTGCTTTTAATTGTGCAATAGTTTCGTTCACTTGCTTTTGAACATCGGCATGAACACCTTCACTGTTCAAAGTGTTATCAAGAACAGCAATACGCGCTTTTTTACCGTAAGCAAGTTTTGCGGAATAAGCATCCACAGGTTTTGAAGAAGATGTGCTGTCGTAATTGTCCTTTCCCGCAATCACTTCGGTGATTAAAGCCGCATCTTCCACTGAATGAGTCATGGGACCAATCTGGTCGAACGAAGAAGCATAAGCAATCAAACCCCAGCGCGACACGCGACCATAAGTAGGCTTTAAACCAACCGTGCCCGTAAACGCTGCGGGCTGACGAATAGAGCCGCCCGTGTCGGAACCCAGTGCCGCATGACATAAGTAAGCCTGCACTGCAACTGCCGAGCCGCCCGATGAGCCGCCCGGAACCAATGAATTATCCAGCGCATTCAATACCTTGCCGTAAGCAGAATTTTCGTTGGAAGAACCCATTGCAAATTCATCGCAGTTGGTGCGCCCGATGATGATGGCATCTTCTGCCAAAAGTCTTTCAACTACGGTAGAAGAAAATATGGAAGTAAAGCCTTCGAGAATTTTTGAAGCGGCTGAAACTTTGTGCCCTTTGTAGCAAATATTATCCTTAATGGCAATCACCAAACCGAACAACTTTCCGGTGGCAGAGCCGCTTTTTTTCTTTTCGTCCAAAGCCTTTGCACGCTCTAATGCTTCGGCTTCAAACACTTCTAAAAAAGCATTCAAATGCGCATTCGCCTTGATGTTTTCAAGGTATGCAAGCGTTAAAGAAGTAGCCGAAACTTTACCTGAATTTATATCCTGCTGAATAGCAGATAAGGTACGATATGCCGATACAGACATTTGTGGATTGAGCGTGAAGTTTGAAGATTAATTAAGACTTGACTTCCTCAGAAGATTTTGTTTCTGAAGCAGCAGGTTTGTTTTTCATTCCTTCCTCAATCTCGGATTTAACATTCGCTTTTGCTGCATTGAATTCGCGAACTCCCTGACCGATACCGCGCATTAACTCAGGAATTTTTTTGCCCCCGAACAAAAGCAAAATAGCTAAAACAATAAGTATAATTTCCGTTGTGCCTAACCCAAACATGGCATTTCAATTAAGTAAAATAATGGTGCAAAGGTAGTTGAAATTGCCGAAAGGCAACATTAAAAAGGTTAATTGAAATAAATGCTGCGCAGTGCGCAATATTTCATAGTTCTATAAAATGCAAAGCAGGGCAAACTGTTTGTAACAAAGTAAATTGAGCGAAAACTTTTTTCTGCATCTTCATCGCTTCAAAAAATAAAATGTCAGCACCGCAATTTCAGCGCACGCTTACGCCACTCATGCTTTGGGGTTTGGGCGTAGGTTATGTTATTTCAGGAATGTATTTCGGATGGAACATCGGCTTGGATAAAGGCGGCACACTCGGCTTGGGCATTGCCACTTTTTTCATCCTGATAATGTATATCACATTTTCACTAAGCTATTCGGAGTTGGCTTGCGCCATACCAAAAGCGGGCGGGGCATTCGACTATGCCGAGCGCGCCTTTGGCAAAGAAATCGGCTTTATTGCGGGCATGGTGCAGTGGATTGAATTTGTGTTTGCGCCACCTGCCATTGCATTAGGCATCGGAGCATACTTTCATTTGCTGCTGCCGGAAATTCCTGCAATTGTTTTTGCCATTATCGGTTATTTCATTTTTACAGGCATCAATATTTTGGGTGTAAAATTGAGCGCATCGTTAGAGCTGGTAATTACCATTATTGCCGTTGCTGAACTCACGCTTTTTGCTGCATTAACCTTGCCACATTTTCAAATTGAAAACTTAAAAACCAATCCGTTGCCGAATGGCTTGGAAGGCGCGTTTGCCGCTATTCCGTTTGCGATTTGGTTTTTTCTCGGCATGGAAGGCATAGCAAATGTGGCAGAAGAAACCATAGAGCCGCAAAAAAATATTACCAAAGGTTTTGCTTACAGCATGGCAACGCTTGGTGTTTTGGCAATCATGACTTTTTGCGCAGCAGTGGGCGTGGGCGGTTGGGAGAAAGTTGTGTACAGCGCAACAGGTGAGATTTTAGATTCGCCATTGCCAATGGCATTGGGACAAATTAC
>CAZSEG010000056.1:10581-18831 GCA_964605875.1 uncultured Chitinophagaceae bacterium | reverse complement strand
TTTTTGATTGCACACAGAGTAAAGGAGAACACAGAGTGTTTGCTTACGCAAACAACCTCCCAACTCCCACCTCTCACCCCTCAACTATGTTTCTATGTGGTTCAGTACACCAAGCTAAGCACAATGCGGGTTTCAAGCCGCAATTACACGATTAAGGGCACGAAAATCATGTTTTATGACCTTCGTGCGTGCTGACTTAATCGCTTTAAGAAAATTTCGTTGCATTTTTACTATTGCAGTAAGCTCGCGCACCTGCTCCTTTAAAAAATTCACCTCCTCTTTCAATGCTGTAACAGTAGCATCGCGCCACGGATTAAACAAACTATTTCCCGCCTGCTCTATCCAACCATCTGGAGGCGTTCCGGTTCCATAATGTAGCCAATTTTGCTCAATGCCAAAATAGTTTGACAATGTTTCAATGCTGTCTAAACTTGCTTTGTCGTTAGCCTCAATTGTGGCTATTGTTGAGCGTTTTAATCCTGATTTTTCGGCTAATTCTTCCTGATTAAGTTTCGACTTTTTTCGCAAAAACTTCAACCGTGTACTAATGTTGTTCATAACTTTGTTAATAATTTTGTGAAACAAAAAATGACATTGTCCAACAATGTTTTTATTGTTGCGACCTGTTACACAAATATGAAATAAATTTCTGTAACGCAAAAAAAATTTCATTTCAAACACAGAAACATTTAACAGAATTATGAAAACAGTTACCGAAAATCCTTTTTCCAATTACAAATACAAAATAGAAGAAATGCTTTCAACAAGGTATGATTCTAAAGGGCGTGCTGCCGCTGTAAAGCGAATCACCAAGGAGAAAAAAATAATTTCTGAAAGACGATTCATAGCATGGAAACAACTTCAAAAAGGCGATAAAACGGAAATCAGACTAAGCGACTTAGATGCTATAGCTGTTGAGTTTGGTTTAGGCAACGATGGCAGACTATTGATTAACGAAACAAAAATAACCCTATGACCACACTCACAACACTCGCCACCTGCTGCGCATTAGCCTTTATCTATTTTGCTTACCACATCGCAGTGATGCACAGCGACTGGGATGCCGCGTTCAAGCAATTCCAAAACAAACACTACCCAACCATTGCCGAACGCAAAGCCTACGGGCGCAGCCTGCTACAAAAATCATTCCGCCAATATGTTGTCGGCTATTACTTCTGTGCCGCGCTTTGCGGTTACGGATTCTATCATTTACTAACTAAAATTTTGGAGAAAGTTTTATGAGTGAAAACAAAAAACTAACCGCAAGCAGCCTCACCGCATTGCACAAATGGGCAAACATGCAATGGCTGGAAGCCAATAAAAGGTTAAACACTGCAAAGTTGATCTGCGATTCGGAAGTCGTTGAAAAATACACTCAGGAGCGCGCGATGTTTAATGGAGTTATGCTAATCGCTAAGGAATTAAAGGAAAAGCGCGAAGGGCTGCAAGAATTGTTTTCCTCGCTTCAACGTATTGATGCAACGCTAAAAAACTAACATGATTCCCGTTGACCATTACAACACAGCAGTTGACGCACTCATAGCAGCACATGAGGCAAACGAAAAGCTACTGTTGTGGTGGGAAACAAAAGACAAACGCCACCTCTATGAAAACACCCGCCTTAGACAACAATTTAATAAACTATTCAGGCAGTTCACCCACGAGAACAAACAACTGGTGCCGCCTGATGTAAAAGCAAAAGCAGCATGAGCGAAATACTTTGTCTTTCTGAATTTCAGCCAACTGAGGAAAACATGATTAAGGTAGATAGCATTGAGAATATTGATTTGTTTAATAATCACTACTCCATTGCATACCGCGATGCAAGTGGAAATTACCGCCACGCTCGAAAACCCAAAACGAACTACATCGCCCGCCAAATTCAACAATACAGAATACACGTAAACGAAGTTTATTAAAGAGGCTGTTGATTTCGATTGCCGGAACGCTGTGAAGCTGTGCCGGAAAAGGGGCGGGACTTGATGGTTCAAGAGTAATAGAAGGTAGGTATGAAGTTAGAGAAAAAGCCTTCAACCGGAAGCCTTTGCACTAAAAGCGGTTCGATTCCGCTACGCTCCGCAAACCTTCAAAAGTGAGTTTCGCTACCCTGTAGCGGAACAACCCGCCACAGGGTGAAGTGGCTAATCGAAAACCAACAATAGCGCGGTGCGGTTTCGAGGGTAGGTAAACCGCGCTAATTGTGAATTGCGCCCCGCAGGTATAACAGCCTGCGGGGTTATTTAAAATCAAAAATCAGCAGCAAATGTTAGAAAATATAATCTCACTTTATCAGGGCGTAAAAGACACAACAGGCACTACCATGCCTGTAAAATCAATGCTTTCGTGGATTAAAAAAGGTACTGGTTCGCTTGATGAAAAAATAAAAAACCTTCGCGACATCCCCGAAAAAAAACAACGCGACAAACGCAAAATCCTGTTGCCCGCTGTAACATGGAGCGGCACGTTTTCAGCCCGCAAAAAAGAGTTGCTTACTCAACACTCCGGCATTATCTGTATTGACCTTGATGATATTGATATAGCTATTGCCGATAAGCTAAAAACAGATGTACACCTGTTTGCAATGTTCGTTTCGCCTTCCGGCAACGGGCTAAAGCTGCTGTTCAAAATTGACATGGAAGGCACAATCGTTGCTGATGCAATTCTTGTGCATGAAAGCTACTTTCGCGTGATAGCCGATTACTTAGGCAGAACCTACCACATCAAAGCCGATGAATCAGGCAAAGACGTTTCACGCTTATGCTTTCTCTCTTATGATAAAGACATTTTCATAAACGAAAATGCAACTGTTTTCACCGATAAAATTTTTACCGACAAAACAGAAGCGCAGCCAAAAGCAACTGCGACCGCAGCGTTGCCGCAACCGCAAAGCGATATAGATAAAATAGTAACCTGGGCGCGCAACTACACAGACAAAAAAGGCACTTACACCGAAAAGAATTACAACAACTATGTGTATCAATTCTGTTGCAACCTGAATAGAAAAGGTATTGCACATAACGATGCTGTAAACATCTGTTATCAGCAGTTCCCCGACTATCCGGCAACAGACGAAAAAGGTATGAAAGCAAGTGTCGAAAGTGCTTACAAACATCATGCCCATGAACATGGTAAGTGGGCAAACAGCAGCTTTAATAACACTGTTTCATCCGTGAAAAGTAAGCGTGTAAGCAAACATGTAAACACGGATGATTACACACCTAAATACAATGAGGATATACTTTTTTGGTACACCACCGAAAAGCCCGACAAAGAAACAGGCGAAATGAAAGTTGAACACAAGTTCGACCATGACGGGCTTACTTTCTTCATGTTCAATAACGGTTTTAGAAAGTTGAAACTTGGTGAGAAAGGTTATCAGTTTGTCCGTTTGTCCGGCAACCTCATTGAAGCGGTGGAGCCGGATGAACTCAATAGCTTTATTAGCGAATACCTCCACCAGTATGTAAGCACCAATGATGCAGGAGTATATGATGCTAATGGTGTTAATGATGACTTAAAAGAAGTGCGTAAAATGTACAAGCGCGGTATTAACAACTATACCAAAAACACCAACTATCAGAGCCTGATGCCGATGCATCCCAAGTTCTTGAATGATGATGAAAAAACCTCTTACCTGTATTTCGAGAACTGTTATGTAAAGATTACAGCTGAGGGTAAAGAGGTTTTAAGTTATGATAACTTAAAGGCGAATATTTGGAGTAAACAACGTAAGCAACACACATTTGCGCTGTTGGATGGCGCTGAAATTGATAAGTGCGTAGCGAATCAATTTATTCAATCGTGTGTGGTTGGCGAAGGTAGCGGAGATGAGGAAAAAGACAGGCAGAAAATCAAAGCTATTCTGACAACAATCGGCTACCTGCTGGACGGGTTCAAGGACCCGACCAATACAAAAGCCCCTGTGTTTCAAGACAGGAAAATAAACACCACAAGTAACGATGCAAATGGTGGTAGCGGCAAGTCATTGACGGCTAAAATTATCAGTAAAATGATTTCAACCTGCATGATTGACGGCAAGGTTTTTTCGTTCGATTCACCTTATCCTTACGACTTATTTCAGGCAGACCACAAACTGATTGTTTACAATGATGTAAACAAGAAATTTCCGTTTGAAAGGCTGTTTCACAAAATCACAGAGGACTTTCAATATGATAAACGTTATGTAGATGCTATCTTGATTCCTTTTGAGGATAGCCCAAAGCATTTAATCATTACCAACTATTCACTTACCGGTGATGGCTCCAGCTTTCGCAGAAGGCAGCAGATAATTGAGTTTACAGATTTCTTTAATGATGAATACACACCAAAAGACCATTTCGGGCACCGGTTCTTTACCGACTGGGATGATGCGGAGTGGAACCGCTTTTACAACTTTGCCGCACACTGCTTGCAGATGTACAAACTACACGGTTTGGTTGCTTTTCCGGCTGAAAATGTGATGTTCAATAAACTCATTCAAACCTGTGGCGAAAGCTTTGTGGACTGGATGGAAACGTGCTTTATTGGTGATGACAAAAACTCACCTTTCTTCCTTGCGGGTGCAAGGCTTGAGCGCGATTTACTATTTACAAAGATGAAAGATGAATGTAAGCAGTATTCAAAAATGGAAAATAGCAACACTTTCAGCAATTGGGTAAAGTTGTGGTGCAACACCATGGGGTTCGATCTGAATGCTCATAAAAATGGCGGTAAAGACAAATCCGGCAACACTTATTACTGGACGTTTACAAAGAAAAAATAAACATCATGTTATTAGGATTCAAAAAGCAGTATAGAACCAATTCAGAGCGGAACAAAGGTTTTGACACTTCGCAAGCCACGCAAACGCGAACCGAAAATAGGTGAGCGACTATATATGTATTCAGGGCTTCGCACCGCCAATTGTGTCAAAATATCTGATAACGAAACGCTAAGAGGAAAGCAAAAGGTTTGGTTGTATATCTATCGAATTAAAAACTACACCAGCATCAAAATAAAAATAGATGGTCGCTATTTATCAGAACCTGAAATGCGACAGCTTGCAAAGTTTGACGGATTCATTTCACTCAATCACTTTATTGAGTATTGGCTTAAAAATGAGGGCGTTAAAAAAGGTGGCGCCATCAGAGCCAGTGGCTTCTTTGATATGTTTCACTGGACTGATTTGAAATTATAACGCCACCTACAAACTTTAAATAGAATTACAAATGAATAATACACCACTTAACCCCCACTTGCGGCAAACGAATGTTGGCAGCTGGGCTTCGTCCAATCTCAAAGATAAAGTAAAATATCATTTAGAAATGTCAGTCAAGGCTTGGCGCGATTGGAATGAAGACTTGCCAAATCAAGTCGAAGTAATATGTAATGAAGTCAAAAGGCGTAGGGGTCAATTTCTTAATGTAAGAAGATGGCTAATTATACCGCCTGAATCAGGGTTAAAAGAATGTTTGGTCGCTGAAGTTGATGATGATATTCAAATACACATCAATCATTTAGTGCCTGCGGTATTTTAGCCTTGCTGCCAACAGTCCGATTTGCGAAGCCGCCTCGCGGTCGTCAAAGTTGCGGTTTCGACAAATCGTTTGTTAGCGGCATCACACATTAGCCATAAAGGCAAACCGCCAACAAGGCGGTTTTAATTAACTTATCCAACGGTTTACCGTTGGATTTCTTTTTTAAGCTGTTACCGGTCGCTTCGTTCGGCTATTTTTCGTCTGTTTGGCCAATCGTCCAATTTTCCGCGCCATTTTGGGTTACATCCCTTTTCTTATTTTCTCTTCCTTTTTCTAAAAGCAAAATAGAAGAAATGATTTGTCCTTTTGTCCAAATCGCTTGAAAGTGTTGTTTGGCTTTGTTTTAGCTTGGACAAAACTTGGACTTTCGAGGACATTTGGACATTTGGACAAAACTTTTTGTGGTGGACTTTTCGCTAAACATGGTTTGTCCTCCTTTTGTCCTCCTTTTGTCCTCCCACAATCAGCCACAGATAAAGGTTTCGTTAGTTTTGGACATTTGGACAAATGGTTTTGGAATTTTATAAAAAGGCTTTAAGTATTACCCCCTTGGTTCGGGTTGTTGGTTTTGGCTGAGTATAGCTGTAAAAGCGTATGGTACCATACGCTTTTTTCCATGTGTTTACATTTATATGAAAGAATGTAAGCGGCTTTTTGTTTTTATGTAAACAAACCTGTAAACATTTAGCTAAGGTTAATACCTCATTTAAACCGTAGCTTAAAAATCCGAAACACATTCATTTGTAAGCAACCTTTGCAGGCAGAAAGTAAATTTTTGGAATACTGCAAGCAGTGTGAAACTTTTTTCCATGCTATTGCTTACAACTTTTGAAAGCAGTCTGTTTGCAGCATGAAATCAAAAGAAAACACAAATGTTAATTCCATCACTACTTGATATATCAAGATGCTTTCTTCCCTGCCAAACATCCGAAATGTACACCCGCGCAGCAACAACGCGCTGCACGAAAAAGAAATAACATCAGAAAACGTAACCCCAAAAAGTAAGTATTTTTTAATCAATCATCATAATCAATGCAAACAGAAGATGTAAACGCTGTAAACAGCGAAGAAACCACAACCGCAGCAACCACAACGGAGCCTGCAACCGAAACCACAGCAGCAGAGCCAACAGGCGAACCTGCTGATGAACCACAAGATAAACAGGCTGATTTTGAAAAAGAGGTATCCCGACTTGCGAAGCAATTTCCCGACATCATTAAAAGGCAAAATGATTTCATGGAAGCGCAAAAAGCAAACCTCGAAATCCAAAACGATTTGCTGCAACGCCTGATTAAAAGAGGTAAACAATTTTAATCATGTCAATTTTAGATGATTACAAAGCTAAGGGTAACGCTTTTAAAAGCGTTACCCTTCCCATCAGGGGCAACATTGATAACATCACCGAAATTGACGCGGTGATGAAAGAACACGGATTTTCAAGCCGTGGTGTTGCGCTTGATTACATCCTGTTTGCGTATCAAAAATTAAGCGCAGTTGATGTAAGCAGACTTGAAAACGAAATTGACGAACTGGCAAACGAAAACTCTGAACTTAAAGCTAAAATTATTGAACTGCAAAACGCGCAGCCACAAACGCCTGCACCCGCAAACAGCGCAAACTGCACACCCGAAGGCTTCAAAGAATTTTACGAAGAAACCGTTGCAGCTTTCAAATTATTGTTTGCCGATGACACTTACCCGGGTCATCACATACCCGACCAAATAGCCCTGATGATGGATTACTGCAAGCGCGACCCATCAAACGAATTTCCCTTTCAGCCCGTAGCTGAAACTATTTACAATAAACACAAAATCGCAACCGATGGAGGAGAACAAACCACAGGAGCAGCCGCAGAGCAGCCTTCCGGCAATCAATAATATTGACAGCAGCAGCAGGCAGCTTGCCAATATGACCGAACAAGAAAAGCAAGATTTGATTGCAGGGCTGAAATCGCAATTTGAAAACAGCAAAATATCCTTCGGAGATATTTTCAACAAAGGCGTAGAAATGGCGATGAAAAACCCAAAAAAATTTGGCAAAAGATTGTTTGGCGATACAAGCCAATTGGCTGCGGAGTTGGCGGGCGAAGTAATCATAAGCAAAGCCAAAGAAATTGAAGCGCAAAAAAAACAGTTGGGCGATGGAAAATAAAGTAGAGCTACCCGAAGGCTGCGTAATCGTAAAAAAAGAACAGTTGGACACATTGATAAACAAAGTGCGCAGCCAAGATATTGCGCTTACCAATGCGTTCACGCTGATAAAAATAGTGCAGCCCGTGATGACATCTTTCATGCCGAAAACGGAAGTGGAAAACCCGCAGGGAATAGACTTTTTCAAAATAATCGGAGGGCTGAAAAAGTTGATTGAAGGCGAAAATAAAAACCTGTTTGTGCAGTGCATAAAAACGCTGATGGAGTTTAAAGAAGGCTATGAAAAAGAACACCCCGTAATTCACCAAAACGCAAAGCCCGAATGAGAACCGTACCGTTTAACCGCGCAACTTCCGCAACGGCTGCAACCGTTGAAATAACAGACCTTTCGGAAACACTGAAAGGTGCTGACGGGCTTGCCGGCTTTATGAAAAACCGTGAAAAGGAAGCTGCGGAAGTCGCTGTAAATGAAGTGCAGCCGGAAACAACTGCGCAGCAAACCGAAGCCGAAACAAAACCGGAGATAGAGCAGCTACCCAGCGAAGATGATGAAACCGCAAAATCATTTTCGGAATTTCGCGATG
>CAZSEG010000056.1:4519-10571 GCA_964605875.1 uncultured Chitinophagaceae bacterium | reverse complement strand
GAGCCGTTGCCCAACTTTTCGGCAACGGCTCTGTTGAAGACCCCGAAGAAATGGCTAACCTGTTAATCAACTTAGCCAACGTAGGCAGAACGTTTGTAATGCCCTGGCTGTATAACAAATTCATGTTTCATCCTTACGAGGAAGAACAGTTGCAGCCTACGCTAATGCAGTCTTACAAAAACGAAGAAAAAAACCTTGCCCCAACGCACGATTTCACGCGCTTGCAGGTCCGCATTTACAACAAATACCAAAAACTGCAAGAGGCAAACGAAAACGTTGCCTACACCGAAAATGAAGTGAAATTTTTAGCCAAAATAGTAGCGAAGCGCATCACAGACATCGGGCTTTTTGTGTGGCTCGAAAAATACGACTGGATACTTGCCGTTGTGTGGCTCGAAACCAAACACGCAAAAAATATCATCAACGCGCGGCTTAACGATAAAATGCTTTCAATCATTCAAAAATAATCATCATGTTTTCATTCGATAATATAGGTAAAATAATTTTGGGCTTCATGGTATTGGTGTTGGCGTTGTTGGTGTGGCTCAACATCAACACAGCTTCTTTAAAATCAATTTTTCAGAAAATGGAAGCACAGGCAAAAGAAGAACACGAAAAGAGGATGCAGCTTTACGCCCGTGCCGAAACCGAAGCGCAGCAACAACCACCTGCGCAGCAGGAAGGAAAAGAGGTGAAAATGGAAGTGGAAAAAACCGAAGAATAAAACGTTTTTTTCATTCCAACTCATAACTCATAACTCATAATTCATCACTCATAACTAAAAAAAGTGTTTGCGCAGGAAGACATAAAACGCAGTGCAATTATCGGCAACACAGGCACGGGGAAAAGTTTTTTCTTTCTCAAATCTGCAAAGCAAATCTATGACTTGAAGCAGCAGAAAATTCTTATCCTGTGTCAGAACAATCCGAAAACTTATGCAGGCGTTCGCAGACGGCACACTTATGACGAACTGATGCAATGGAAGTCCGGCATTTCGCTGTTTTGGGACTACGACAATGACATTGAAGTAATGATGCAGAACATTATGAAACTGTGCCGCGCGGGGCATATTCGCAACGGTGCAGTGGTGTTTGAAGACATCACTTCTTACGTGGACAAGCATCCGCAAAAGTTTTTCAAAGAGTTCTATGTCAATCACCGCAGCTTTTATTTAGACCTGTATTTGATTACTCACGGGCTGAAAATGTTTCCGCTGTGGTTCAGAAAAACAGTCAGCACCATCACGCTTTTCCGCACCGATGAAATGCTCGGAAAAGTTTACATGAATCCCAACAAATTCGACAGTTTAGACTATGCGCGTAGCGAACAATTCCACGAATGTTTTTTGCGCGTAGCGGAAGCCAGCGCAACCGACAGGCACTATTGCGAAACGTTTTTTACAGGTTTATAATGGCAAACAATAAAACATACAACGGCAACCCCGAGCAGTTCACCAAAGCGTGGTACTGCAAGGTTTACAAGATATGTAACAGCACTTTGCAAAAGTGGTTCAAGCTGCCTGCTTTTGCGGCTGCAATGCAGGCAGCAGGCTATAACAAGTGGCAAAAAAGACTTACACCTTTGCAACACAAAATCTTTGAAGAGCATTTTGATAAAAACACATAGTTGCATTCAACTATGAGCAAATCGCAAAGCCTTTTTGAGCAATCGGAAAGGCTTTTTTAATGCCTGTAAACGGTGTAAACCGTTGCCATCCGTTGCGATGTGTTGCTAAGCGTTGCAAAGTGGTATTCGCGCAATCATGCCGTGTAAACATTTGCCCATCAAAATTTTTTACGCATGGATTTCATAATCAAAATTTTTAAAAGCGAGCAGTTCTGGACACTGGCGCTATTTGCAGGTGTTCTTTTCCTCGCGGTTTGGGCGTGGACTTCTTTTGTAAGCGACAAAAAGCCCGAAACCAAAACGCAGGAAGAATATGACAAATTAAGCGAGGAAGAAAAAGCTAAGTGGCAGAAAAACGAAAGCACAGGCAAGTACGAAAGAAAAGCATAATCGCAACAAATTTTTAAATCAAATTTTTAAACAATAAAAACTTACGGATATGTATTTTGAAGTAATGGCGGATGTTACAGACAACATCAAAACTTTAGGCGGCTTGAAATTGGTAAAACCCAATGTTCAAAGCTACAACGCTGCTGTGGCAAGAATCAACGCACAGAAAAGACTGCCTACCTACATTAAGCTGATTGCAGAGCGCACAGCAAATGTAAGCGGCACAGAGCAGGAATTTGAGCCGTTTATTTTCTTCGACACCAACGAGGTGAGCGGAGTTGAAAACGGAGCAAACGTAACCACAAGCACAGATTATCCCGGTGGCATGGATGCTTTGGTAGCGCGCTTGAAAGACGGGCGTGTTCACTTTGCGGGCATCCGGTACAAAGCCGCAGACACAAGCGTGTTTGACAATCTCGAACTGCAATCATTTGTAACCGATGGTGTAAACAAAATCTTCCGCAACATTCAAACGGAATTTATTGATGCCGGGCAGGTAAATGACGGGCAAGTGGATGCAACGCTTAGAAGCGTAGCCATCTTCGGAGAACTGTCATACGACACCGGGCTGATTGGCAAAATTGCCGAAAACCAACGCTTTGAAATGATGCTTCAAGTGCTGAATTACTAAAAGCGAAATTTCATTACCAACAAAGCCCGTTCCGGTATCGGGACGGGCTTTTGTTTTAAAACGAAAGCAATATGTCAAATTACATAACAAACGTGCAGGGACCAACGGCATCAAGCCCAAACGACCCGAACGACTACAAACCCGGTTGGAGTTTCGGGCAACAAGACTTGCAAAACTGGGTAAATGTGGGCGGCAATCTTATCAGCAGCATTTTAGGAAGCGTTGCGGCTTTCAATTTATCCAAAAACGGAGTGGCTGCGCCTCAAAACAACAACAGTGGTGGCGGCAATGGCGGCAACGGTGGCGGTGGCGGCAGCAATTCTGATGGCACAGACTGGACACTTTTCATCGTTATCGGCTTTTTGGTACTGGTGTTGGCGGTGTTGGTTTTCTTAATCATCAAATCATCCAAATAGCATGAAAAACGCATTGATTTTATTGGGTGTTTTGGCGGCTGCTGTTTTCGTCTATCTCAATTTCTTTAAAGAAGAAGAAAAAAAGACGGAGCAAACCGATTATCAAAAGCTGCTTGACAGAATCAGAGAGAGGAGCCAAAACGCAACATCGGGCGCAAGCCACGCGATTGCAAACCATGCTTCGGGGATTTATTCGGGGTTCTCCCGGGTTTATCCTTCAACAGTCAATCCCGATGTCAATGCAACAATGCCTTCAACGCAGGCTGCCAAACTTGGAGATTTTGAAATGTGTTTGTCAAGATGCGAAAGCCAAAGCAACAACCCGGCTTCATGCGCTTTTCAATGCTCGACTGTTAATATGGCAAATTATGAAGGTTCAACAGGTTGGCAATTCTCAAACGCAAACAGCGCAACATATACCGCTTCGGCACACACCAATTTTATCACAACAAACAATTATCAACAATGAAAGATTTCTTTAAAAAATACGGCAAATGGATTATCGGCTTGGGCATTCTGGCATTATCCGTATGGTTAGTGTATTACCTGTTTTTCAGCGATAGCAGCACATCAAAATACATCAGTGCCGATGCGCTCAAAAAAATCAAAAGCGGCAGATACGGCAAGTATGAGGATAACATCCCTGCTGATGCTTACAACCGTTTTTGGGGCGCGGTTGCCGCCATGTTCGGCAAAGAGCCGGGCGA
Source organism: uncultured Chitinophagaceae bacterium (assembly GCA_964605875.1). Classification (GTDB taxonomy): domain Bacteria; phylum Bacteroidota; class Bacteroidia; order Chitinophagales; family LD1; genus UBA7692. Next base: position 6,801 of record CAZSEG010000056.1, on the reverse strand, counting down.
GTATGTCGGCAAAAACAGCGGCAACTACGAATCGCTTTCGCGCGGCTGGCTGAAAGGCGCGGGCATCGCCATGAGTGCCGAAAACCTTAATGAGTTTGCAACCGACATCAGAGCCTACGTAAATCATGCCGATGCGCAACCACATTGGAAAATCAAAACCGCAGGCGAATTTATCTAATCAGCGTAATCCTGTAATCAGCGTAATCATTACTTGTATATGAAAATGGACTTTCTAAAAAATAAATGGACTTGGATAATTGCCGGAGCGGTGTTAGGCATTTCGCTGTTGGTGTGGTTCGGCTATTCGTGGGGAAAATCAAAAGGATTCTTCACAATACCCGGAGATTCAGAAACACAGCCGCTTACAGCCGATGAAAAAACCGAAATCACCAATTTATATGAGCGATTGGCAGCCGACATTTATTCGCTGGCAGGTGCATTTTGGCGCGATTCAGAAGCATACAGCAGGCTCGAATCGGCAAGCGACCGTGTGTTTATTGGCGTTGCCAATTTATACAAGCAAGAAAAAGGCGAAAGCCTGTTTAAAGCCATATCGGGCGAAATTTCATTGAATCCTGTATTAGTGGATACAACACGGAAAATTATTGAACGCGCAAAAAATTTAAAAATAGAGTAATGGAAATTATCAAAAAAGTAGTGCTGCAAGTAGGCGTAACGGTGTTAAGTATGTTGATTTTTTTTCTAATCATCAACCTGTTTTTTGGTGGGCAAAATACCGAAGCAGGCAAGCCAAAATGTGGCTGTGGCGGGCATGGCAAAGAAGAAAAGAAAACAAGCTGCGGATGCGGTGGCGCAACCGCAACAACCGCAACAAGCGAAGCGCAGGCAAACACACCTGCGCAACCGGCAAAATGGGTAAATGAAGAAGGCGTAGTTATTGGTTAATGGATAATGGTAAATGGTTAATGATAAATGGCAATCTGTGTAATCCTGTAATCAGCGTAATCATTGCTTGCATAATCAATAATCACTAATAAATAATCAATATGAAAACGTGGCAGCGGGTACTCGTAATAGTTGGAGTTATAGGGCTATCCGTTGCCGTTTATTTCGGCATAAGGTATTTTTTTATGAAGGTTAAGAAAGAAGATTTGGGGAACAACAACGTGCAGGCTTTCCTGCGCGTAATCCGCTTTGCAGAAGGCACGGCAGGCGAAAACGGCTATCGCACCATGTTTGGCGGCAAGCTGTTTGACGTGTCTAACGGTTGGGAGCATCCAAACATTTGCGTGAAGTTTTTCGACAAGTTGAAAAACAAAGAAAATTGCTCAACCGCAGCAGGTGCATACCAGTTTCTTTACAGCACTTGGAGCGGCAAGCGCAGCCAGTTGAACCTTGCCGATTTCAGCCCCGCAAATCAGGACTTAGCGGCATTACAGTTGATTGCCGATAAAGGCGCGTTGGAAGATGTAAAAGCCGGGCGTTTTGCAACGGCAATTGACAAAGTAAAAAAAGTGTGGGCTTCGCTGCCGGGCGCAGGCTATCAGCAACCCGAAAAGTCGCTCGCGGCATTAACCGAAAAATTTAAACAGGAAGGAGGAAACGTAGCATGAACAATTTGAAAATTAGAATCAAGAGCCAAGAACCAAGAGCCAAGACAATTGCGCTTCTTGGTTCTAAAATCAATCAGCGTAATCCTGTAATCTGCGTAATCATCGCTTGCGCTCAATCGTCAATCCGTAAATCTGTAAATAGTAAATCAATATGAAAACTTGGCAATGGACTTTAGTAATTATTGGTGTAATCGCATTGGTGTTGTTCCTTTTGTGGTTGTTTTTTCCGTTTGAAATTAAACCGCTGGACGAAAAGGAAACGGACACCACGCAGCCGAAAACACCTGCACAGCCGAACACTCCTTACTGCGAAACCGTAGGCGGCTTGCTGAACGAAACGCTTGTAATGCGCATCACCGCGCCATTGATGAAGGCAAAGGAAATATGCTTTGTGCAAAAGCTGCTGAACAAAGAGTTTAATGCCGGCTTGAAGGAAGACGGCATTTTCGGACCTAAAACCTACGCAGCCGTAAAGGAGCATTTGAAATATAAAAGCGGCTTTACGCTACGTGATATTGCCGCGCAAATGGCGTTTGTGAAGCCCGGCAGTGAAGTAACCATAAACATGGGAAATTTTTACGGATAAGATAATTTGAAGATGGGAGGATTTGAAAATTTGAAAATGGAGAAAAAAAATAATGGCAACGGTAGTAATACATGATGAAAAATACAATCAACTCAGCTTGCGCGAGTTGAAAGCAGCCGTGC
>CAZSEG010000056.1:0-4509 GCA_964605875.1 uncultured Chitinophagaceae bacterium | reverse complement strand
AAAAACTGATTGTGATACCTTACCTGAAAGCCATTATACAGGAAGCGGAATTTTTGAACTTTAAAAACGCTGATAAGAATGAGCCGAAAGAAATTTTCGGGTACTTCAACTTTAAATGCAGGGTACAGATAAACGGTAAGATGAATTGGTTCAGAGTGGTAGTGCGGCTAACGATTACGGGAAAATATTACTATGACCATGCAGTAAGGATAAAAAAATAGCCCGTAGGATTACCGGGCTTGGCTTGCGCCATCCTTCGGTATATGATACCCACAGGCTCTAATGCAAAGATAAAACATAATTATTCACTAATCAATAATAAATAATAAATAATCAATCAAAGCATGAACAACTTAATTGACATACCAAACGAGTTTACGGTAACAGTAAAATTCAATGAAAAAAGCATACGCGAAGTGTTGCTGTATGCCGCGCTGTTTGCTATGGCGTTGATGGTGGGGTGGGTGCTTATTCAGAAACTTGTAAAATTATTGTAGATGTTATATCCGGGAACATTATTATTACAACCTGCCGTGCTTACGGAGAAGCCCGGTCAGCCTATTCCATATGATCCAAAACGGGCATTGGAGCGGTACAATAAAAGCATCACATACGCTTTTAACTATACCGCTTGCGATGAATTTTACAACGAAACAAATTATTGCGCCAAAGGCAACTGCAAAAACTTAGATGTAGCGGGTTCTTTATTACCTAACTGTCAAAAAGATGTATGCCGCTTAGGTTGTTTTCACAGGATTGGATCATTAGGTGATGCAGAGATGAGCGAATGTATGAATCAATGCAATGCGGGGAAGCGTTTTAAAAACGAATGTGAATATCTTATCACAAGAAATCTAACCAATCAGCAGCTTGTAAACGCGGGTTGTGGCGATGTGTTGGCAGAAGCCGCGCAAAAGAAAAAAGAAGAGGAAGATGAAGAAAAAAAGGCAGCAGCCCTGCAAAAACTAAAGAAAGTATTACCAATTTTAATAATTCTCCTTATTGCAATAGTGATAATGATGATACTATAATATGGAAGCACTTTATCAGTATTACATACAAATGTTTACCGCAGCAGTTGCTGGGCTGGGTGGCAGACTGGGCTATGAGCAAAAAATAAAAGACACAATAGCGTTGCAAGCGGCTCAAGGTGGTAGCGAAGGGTTGGGCGAATTTCAAGGTGATAGGTTTGGTACATCGAAAGCAAACCTATACAATTGGATAATTTATATTGTGGTTGCGGCTTGCTTGTTTTTGGCTGTATATCTGACAATTGCCAAGTTGTTTAAAAAATAGATATTCGCGTTATGAAATCGCTCATAACACTATTATTCACAATACTCTCATTTACTGCTTACAGCCAATTCCAAGACACCGTTTTTGTTGGTGAAAAAATCATAGCAGGCGAAATGAAACTGTATGACGACCGTGTAATTGTGGATGATGGAATTTACGAATGGATGGTTATGCGGCATCTGATTACAGGTGTTAAAACGCGCAGTGTTATTTTTGTAAATAACACAAAAACTTACAGCTATACAACCGACATTAACGCTTTGAATTTCGCAAAAGCCCCTGTGTTTCAAGATATGCGTTACCACCTTCGCAATGCAGGCACTTACGGCATTATTTCAACTTCACTTATGATAGCAGGCGGCATTGTTACGGGCTTAGGGGCTTATGTCAAAGACCCGACAACAACTTATGTTGGCACAACTATTGGCATTGGCGGCTCTGTGTTATTATTTCCAACGTTTATACATCTCGTTAAAGCAGGCAAGGTGAAAAGCTACAAACTACCGTAACATTTGCAAATCTCCCCTACAATCCCGTAATTTGTAACCATGAGTTTATTACTATTTTCCAACAACACGGTGCAGGAAATTGTAACCACGGTTGAAAGTCTTTCGCCCGAAGAGCAAAAGCGCGTGTTGCTGCGATTGCGCAAAGGCGAATTGATGGCTGTAGCCAAACGCCTTGCCAAATCGGTAAAGCCAAACAACAACACTTCCGAACAAACCGGTGCAGCAGTTAAAAAATGGAGAAAGACCGCGTAGTAATTGATGCTACTGTGTGGCTGCATGGTTTTCACAAAAGCAAGCACGAAAAATTTGCGCAGCTTGCAGCAGGTGCAGGCGTAATCATCTACACCTGTGCCGAACTTTCAAAAGAGGTAGAAAGAAACCTTACCGAAAACCCCTACTTCAAAAAACACATCGCCAATCCTTCCGAACACATTGATTTTTTTAAAAACATCACGCTGAACACAGCCATAGAGAAACGTTTCGACCGCGCTGCCGATATTAAAGACAATTATCTTTTCGATTTGGCTTACACCGCCAAATCGCACTACATCACCACCAGCGAAAAGCAACTGCTGAACATGAAACAGGTAAACAAAATCAGGATTGTTTCACCCACAGCTTTTTTCGGCTACTTTGGTATTGTTTGGTAATCTCGTTCCCTTTCCTTTTCTTCGCATCGCAACCAGTTATTGAAATCAATAACATTATTTAATTAAGATAAGCCTATGCGAGCGTTTTGGAAACGCACTCTTACCTTTATCGGTAACTGGTTGCAGCGCGTAGGTGTATCCGCACAAAATACATTTCGATATGCTAAGTGGAAATGAAACAACCGCGCAGCCGGGGGGTAAAGCTGCAAGCAACAGGCTTGGTGCAACCATCAGCGCAGCCGCGCAAGCCAAATTTTTTGACTTCATCAGCGCAGACAAAGCCAAAGAAGACATTGAATTTCTGCTGCAAGGCTATCTGCAATCACCGCTATCAGTCGGGCAACCCGATGGCGGCAACAATGCAAACATGGTGTGGCTCTATCATCGCCTGATTGATTTGGTACAGTCGAAAGCGTAAACAGCCGCGCTATCTTGTTACAGCCTTGTTTACATCGCGTAAGCAAGGCTGTTTCATTTTTAAATCTGCGTAATCCTGTAATCCGTGCAATCATTGCTTGCAGCGTAATCCCAAAATCCGTGTAATCATCGCTTGTGTAATCATCGCTTGCGTTCAATCTTCAAATCACCACACTTTCAAATCTTCAAATTGGTTTTATTATATTTGTAGTATGGCAACTGCAACAAAAACAAAAACACCCGTGCGCAAACGGAAAACGGCAACAAAAAAAGCCGTAAAAACAGGCATCAATCCAAAGGTTAAATTATATTCTTTGGGTAAAATGATAAAAATTATAGACCCTTCTTTTTTTGACGAAGATGAAAAGCTGTAATCATGTACCTGCTTGAAACAAGCGCACTGCTTAGGGCTACGGTTGTGATAAATGAACCATTGGGAGCGGCTGCCAAAAAAGCCATAGAAAGCCCCAACCGGAAAATTTATATCAGCCTTGTATCATTGTGGGAAATAGCCGTACTCGAAAAAGCAGGCAGAGTAAAATTAACTGCAACGCCCGAAGCATTTTTTAAAGCCGCGTTGAAAGAACTGAACTGCAAGCCGCTACCACTTAAATTGACCCACATCAACGAATATCAAAAACTGCCATTACTCACCTACACAAAGCCCGGCTTCATCAACAAAACAAAACAGCACACCGACCCGTTCGACCGTATGCTGATTGCACAGGCAATTAAAGAAAAAGCAAACATCATCAGCAAGGATGAAGTGTTCCCGCTCTACAAAGGCGTGAAAACAATCTGGTAATCCACCCGCTTTTTTATCTCAAAACTATTGCAAAGTGGCGTAAAGTGGTAAGCGCACGTGTTGGCGCGTGTAATCTTTGCTTTTCAAAAGCATTTTTACATGAAAAAACATATCATTCTGCTGCTTGCAACATGCAGCATTTTCTTTGCCCAAGCGCAAAACAAATTCTTCCAGCGAACACTTTTTTACAACGATGTAAACCTTAAAAACGGAGTTACTCCCGGACAAATACTCGCCACCGACAGCGCAGGAAAAATAATATCCGTAGCCGGTGGCGGTGGCGAGTATTTGTCCGGGAGTAACTTAGACACCTGCAAAAACCTCACAGCCTTTTCCGCCTATGCTGCAAGCTCTGAGGCAATGGGTGTGATTAGCGGCTCGCGAGTCCGGTATAATTTTATAGCCAGTCAAACGAATAGTTTGTTTGACACAACAACAGGCACGTTTATCGCAACGGAAAGCGGCTATTATCAATTCAATGCCGGTATTTATGCTAATACAGATTCTTTCTATGGTGCAACAACCATTTTTTTGACTAAGAAAAACAGTTCACCTTCGGAGCTTATTTGCGGCAGTTATGGCGAAGTCAGCGATGTGTCAAGAGAAGCAGTAACCAGTGTGTCTTGCGCAACATATTTACAGGCGGGCGACAGCATCTACATTACAGCTCAATGTATAAATTGCGGGGACACGGCATTTTATTTACCTAAAAGTCCACTAAATTATTTCACCGGCTACAAACTGTTTGACAACAGTTGCGGAAGCGCATCCGGTGGCGGTGGCGGGATACCAAAGGGCGCACCGGGCGAAGTGTTATTTTATGATTACGATT
>CAZSEG010000055.1:8580-19171 GCA_964605875.1 uncultured Chitinophagaceae bacterium | reverse complement strand
CAGGTTTCCGCAACAACAACAGCATTCACATCGGTGGTCGTTACCGTTTGGGTCCCGGCATCAATGGCGTTGGTGGCGATGCGTTTGTAGTGTTGTCGCAGGTTGAATTTAAAAACGTTCGCTTAGGTTTTGCTTATGATATTAACCTCTCTAAATTGAGTGTTGCTACGCAAAATCGCGGTGGATTTGAAATCTCTTTAAGCTACATTGGTGAAAGCATTAAATCGTTCAAAGCCAACAAGAGTCTGCCAAGTCGCAGATTCTGATAAAGCGGGTAACGGACAATCTTCATAAACAAAACTTGAATACTGTTTCATAACCTGCTTTTAATAAAGGGCGGGTTTTTTATTTGAAATAACAATAAACTAAACTCAATGCGTAAGACACTTTTCTTCTGCACATTATTATTGGCAGCTTGCTCGGCAACATTCGGACAGAGCAAGGACAAAGACAAAGGCAAGGATAAACCTGCTAAAGAAGTTGTAAAAAAAGAGGTGAAGCCTGCTGCTGAAAAAGCAGATGTGAAAAAGGCTGAAAAGAGCGATCCTAAGCCTAAGTCGAAAGACAAAAACAAAACAGAAAAACGCACTGTAAGTGTGAAACGCTACCTGAAATTGGGCGACCGTTTCTTTGCAGAGTCTTCTTATTATACTGCTGCTGAATACTATAAAGAAGTAGTGCGTGAGAATCCCGAAAACAGATACGCTAACTATTGGTTGGGTGTGAGTTTGCTTTTCTCCAGAGATTACGAGCGTGCCGAAACTTTCTTTGAAAAATTTGGCAGCATCAAAGCCGGTGAAAAAGACAACGCCAAAAAATGGGAGGAAGAAAATCAAAAGTTGTTTGATAAATACAACTATTACTATGGCGAGGCATTGCACCGCAACGGTAAGTTCGAGCAAGCCATTCAAAAATACAATCGCTTTAAAGGCGAATACAACAGAGATGACAAAGAAAAATGGGTGAAATTGGCGAATGCAGGTATCAAAGGCGCGGAGTATGCTCAAAGCGCGCCAACTGCAAAAGTTAAAGCAAAACTTTTGAACAATTTGGTGAATCGTTCATACAATGAGTTGTCGCCCGTTGCCGGAGATAATGATGTGCTTTACTTTTCTTCTTTGCCTTCGGATACGTTGATTTTTGAAAACAAAAAGAAAGTTCGTCCCGAGTATAAAATTTACACCGCTTCGTTGGTTGATGGCGATTGGAGCAAGCCTACAATGATAAAAAATGATGACTTGAATACGCCTAAATATGATGTTGGAAACGGCTCTTTCAATGCTGACAAATCCCGTTTCTATTTCACCAAATGTTTGGAAATGGAAGATGCACGTTCATTGTGCAATATCTTTGTTGCAGATGTAAAAGGCGGTAAATTCAGCAATATTCAAAGATTGCCCGAGCCTGTGAACGCTAAAGAAAAATATACCAGCACACAGCCAACGGTGCGCACGGGTTCTGACGGAAGAGAAATTGTTTATTTCGTTAGCGACCGCACCGATGGAAAAGGCGGATTGGATATTTGGTTCACCAGCCGTATCGGCAATGGCGAATACACCGCGCCTAAGTTGGTTGGCGGTCCGGTAAACTCTGCCGGAGATGAGGTAACTCCATATTGGGATGCGGTTGCCAATACTTTATATTTCTCGTCAAACGGACATCCGGGTATTGGCGGATTTGATGTGTTTGCTTCTACCGAAAAACAAGATTACGGTTGGGAAGAGCCGCGCAATTTGGGCAAGTCTTTAAATACAGGTTATGATGAATTGTATTACAATATCAAATCTGACCAAAGCGGTGGATTCTTCACTTCTAACAGACCGGGCAACAGAAAATTGAACAGCATTGAAAGCGCGTCTGATGATATTTACACTTGGGAATTGTTCAACTATGCTGTTGAAGGTTTTGCATTCAAAGATGGTGAGCAGGATGCGGGTTCTTTGGAAGGTGCTTCATTCAAATTGTATAAAAAAGCTGCCGATGGCACAAGAGAATTGGTTTCGGTGGATACTACTTCTCCGGCAGGTAAATACTTCTTTAAATTGAAGCCCGATGAAGACTATGAGGTAGAAGTAATTCGCCCGGGCTTTAAGCCAACGATTGAGTTTGTTTCCACACGCGATTTGCCTATGGAAGATACCATCAACAAAAACATCGGTGTTCGCAAATCGGCTTATGTTTCTCACGGTTCGGTATCGGAAGAAGGCAAACCCGATGTGAAATTGGATGATGTGGTTTACACAGTTATCGAATTGAGCGGCAGCGGTGTTCAGCGCACGATTGCAAACGGTAAAACAGATAAGAATCAAACAAGGTATGCTGTTGATTTAGACCGCGATAAAGATTACAAAGTGATTTTCCGCAAAAACGGATATTTCTCCAAAACAGTTCAGATTTCAACCAAAGGTTTAGGCAACAGAGATTCGGTTTTGAACGATGTGTCGCTGACCAAATTAGAGTTGAACAAAGACTATACTTTGAAAAATGTATTGTATGAATTTGGTAAGGCTACACTTACTGAATCTTCAAAAGAAGTATTGGATACGCTTTATGCAATTTTGATTGAAAATCCAAGTTTCGTAATTGAGTTGAGTTCTCACACCGATGCTATCGGTTCAGATGCAGCCAATGAAAAACTGTCTCAGCAACGTGCAGAAAGTTGCGTAAGCTACTTAATCAGCAAAGGTATTACTAAAGAAAGAATGGTGCCTAAAGGTTATGGCGAAAGCAAACCAAAAGCGCCTAACCAAACTGATGAAGGCAAAGACAATCCCGAAGGACGTGCGCTGAACAGACGTACAGAATTTAAAATCTTGAAGAGCTAACGTTTAAAAGAAAACATATCAAAGGGCGGGATTTTTCCCGCCTTTTGTGTTTTATAGAAATGTCATCACCAATTTTAATTGCAGTAACCGGACCGGAAAGCACAGGCAAAAGCGAAATATGCGCAGGGTTGGCTGCGCATTACAACACAGTTTTTGTGCCCGAGCAATCACGGATTTATTTAGAGCAATTGAGTAGAAAATGGCAGTATGAAGATGTGCTGGAAATTGCCCGCTTACAGCAAGCTGCAACAGATGCCGCCCTGCAAACACATCACCGGATTATTTTTTGCGACACGGAACTTATTGCCATAAAAGTATGGTTGAAATTTTATGACTTACACTGCCCGCAGTGGATTGAAAATGCCATTGAAAATGCAGATTTCAAACATTATCTTTTGATGGATACAGACCTGCCTTGGGTGAGCGATGCGCTAAGAGAAAACCCTGACGACAGAGCAACGCTGTTGGATAGTTTTATTGAAGAGCTAAGGCATTACAATAAGCCGTTTACCATTGTTTCGGGTAGCGAAACACTACGCCTGCAAAATGCTGTTGAAGTGGTGAATCGGTTTGTTTTTCTCCCGCAGGAGGAATATTCCGAGGGGTGAATTATTAAAAAACGAATTTCTGCAGAAGTCTGTTCTTGCAATAGCCCGCGCCTTTCTTTCTTTTGCGGCTTGTAATGAAAAAGCGCATCCTTTTTTTAGTTCCCTATCCGTTGGGCGAAGCGCCATCTCAAAGGTTTCGTTTTGAGCAATATTTTGATGCTTTAAAGCAGCGCGGTTTTGACTATGATGTGCAAAGTTTTTTAGATAATGCTACATGGAAAATTCTCTATAAATCCGGCAACACTTCCGGTAAATTGATTGGTATTTTAAAAGGTTTTTTGCGCAGATTTTTTGTTTTATTTAAAGTAAAAAACTACGATATTATTTTCATCCACCGCGAAGCCTCGCCTGTGGGTTATCCTGTTTTTGAATGGCTGATGGCAAAGGTTTTTGGCAAAAAATATATCTACGATTTTGATGATGCCGTGTGGCTGCCCAACACATCTTCTACAAATGCTTTTGCAGCAAAAATAAAATGGCACAGCAAAACGGCATCCATTTGCCGGTGGGCTTTTCGCTGCTCGTGCGGTAATGATTTTCTTGCAGACTATGCGCGGCAGTTCAATAAAAATGTTGTGGTGAATCCCACAACTATTGATTTGGAACATTATCACAATCAGCCTAAAAACCAAAGCGACCTGCCTGTTTCCATCGGCTGGACGGGCACGCACACCACCATGAAATACTTAGATGAAATCGTTCCTGTTTTAAAAGAACTGGAAAAGGAAATTGATTTTTCGTTTGTAGTAATTTCAAACAAGCCGCCTGAGTTTGAATTAAAAAATTTACGGTTTGTGCAATGGAAAAAAGAAACCGAAGTAGAAGATTTATTGCGCTTTCATATTGGTATTATGCCGCTTACCGATGATGATTGGAGCAGGGGTAAATGCGGCTTCAAAGCATTGCAGTATATGAGTTTGGGCATTCCTGCAATTGTAAGTCCGGTAGGTGTGAACACAAAAATTGTAGATGACGGGCAAAATGGATTTCTGTGTGTTTCAAAAGACGAATGGAAGAAAGCAATCTCTGATTTATTAAGCAATAATGAGTTGAGAAAACAATTCAGTATTAAAGCAATTGAGAAGATAAAAAGCAATTATTCGGTGGAAGCTAATACCGAAAATTTTATTGCATTATTCAACAACTAACGCTTCAACGCCTTACTTAAAAACGACTCTTTTTTCATTGCATTATCAATCAAAATCAATGCGATGGCATAGAACGGCATCACCGGAATTTTATACCGCACCAATGCGCCAAAATTGAAACTTGTAATGCCTACGGCAAATGCCAGAATGAGCGAAAACATCAGGCAAAAAACTATATTGGTATCTAAGGCAATGGCAGCGGGCAGGCGCACAATTTTTGTGCGCCACAGAATGTTCAGCGTGAAGTAAAAAAGAAAGGCGCTTTCCAAAGCAGCCAATAAGTTGAATATGCTTCTTGCTTCCCAAAGGTATGGTCTGAAAAGTGTAACATTTATGCCCTGCGGAAATGTTTTCAGCAAGCCTGTTGCAGAAAAATCTCCGGCACCATAAATGGTATAAGATGCGCCTCCTGTTTCCTGATGCCACGATTGATAACCTTCAGCAGTTTGTTCTAATTTATCCAAAGAATATTTGCCTAACGAATCGCCAACCAACTGCATCAATCCAAGCACTAAAACTGCGGCAATTACTAAGAAAAAAGGACCTGAAATAAACCTAACAACAGGGCTGTTGATTTTATCCTTATACATATTTATCGCCCAATAGCCCGCGGCAGGTATAAAGGCGAGAATGATGTAGCCTTTCAGCTTGGCGGTGATGGCTGCCATAATCAAACCCCATATCACGTTTTTTACAACATTCTGGCGTTTAACCAAGCCGAAATAAAGCGAATAGGTGAGCCAGCATAAACTCGTTAATGTAAGTGTATCTTTCATTAAGCCCGAACCCCAAAAAACTACCGAAGGAATGAACAACGTTGCCAAAGCAAGCTGCTTGCGCAACTGCGGATACATATCGTAAAAAACAATGAATAAACGCCATGAGCCTAAGAAGGAAAGGTAGCCGAAAATCAATGAAGTGCATACGAATGAGTTCAGCCCAAAAACATTAACTATGGAAGCTATGCGGATAAAAAAATCTTCGTTAGAGCCATACTTCATCAGGTAGAAATAACTCGTGTAATCGGAGGAAATAACGAATCTGCGAAAGGTATCAATATCATCAAAAAGAACGTAGGAAATTGCAGTTGCCGGTTCTTTGAAAAAGTATTGAAACCATTGATTGCACCAATGATAATAACCGCTTGTATCGCCACCATTGTAGTAATACATATAAACCATGCAGAACAGAAATGAACTTAACAGTTTTATCGCAAGCGCATTGCCGTAATACTTGTAAAGCAAAGGGTCGGGGCGCAGGCGTTGCCGGTATTTATTGCCCAAGAAAAACAGCACGCCAAAGTAAATCGGGAACAATACCAAATCATAAGGCGTAAGCTGATAGGATACTACAAGCGAAGGAAATATTGTTCCCAATTCAAACATTACACAAGGTTATCAAATTTATTTACGGATTTACAGATTGTGCAAGCAATGATTACACAGACTTATGGATTACACGGATTAACCATTTGTTTATTGACCATTTACAGAGTTACTATTTTTCCCAACTTTCAACTCCCAACTCATTCAATATAATCTTGCCAATAACCTGCTTTGTAAGGATAACGAATCAGGTAAAGTTCTTTCACTTTTTTGAAAATCATTTCGCGCAGTTCCGATGTGTTTCTGTTTTGAGTTGCGCTTACAAAAATGGCATTGTCTTTAGTGCGCGCCATCCAGCTTTGTTGCAGTTCATTCAGCAAACTTTTACGCACATCATCGGGTAAAAATTCATCTAAGTATTTTGCTTCATACAAATCCATTTTGTTGAATACAAAAATTACAGGTTTGTCGTTTGCTTTCAACTCTTCAAGAATGTTGTTTACCACATTTATCTGGTCTTCAAAAGCAGGGTGCGAAATATCCACCACGTGCATTAAAATATCGGCTTCCAAAGTTTCATCCAAAGTGCTTTTAAAACTTTCAACCAAATGATGCGGCAGCTTGCGGATAAAGCCAACAGTATCACTCAAAAGAAAAGGCACAGTGTTGAATACAACCTTGCGCACGGTTGTATCTAAAGTTGCAAACAGTTTGTTTTCTGCAAATACATTTTCTTTTGCCAGCAAATTCAGCAATGTGCTTTTGCCTACATTGGTGTAACCCACTAATGCTACACGAATCATTTCACTGCGATGCTTTCTGCGCGTTTCGTTTTGCTTGTCAATTTCTTTGAGTTGGGCTTTTAAAAGAGCAATACGTTGTTTGGCAATCCTGCGGTCGGTTTCAATTTCTTTTTCGCCCGCGCCTTTCATGCCTATACCTCCTTTCACTCTATCCAAGTGTGTCCACAAACCTTTCAGGCGCGGAAGCATATATTGCAGTTGCGCTAATTCAACCTGCGTTTTTGCCTGCAAAGTTCTTGCGCGTTGGGCAAAAATATCGAGAATCAACATGCTGCGGTCAAGCACTTTACATTTGGCTTCTTTTTCAATATTGCGTTGTTGCGATGGCGAAATTTCGTCATCCACAATCACCATGTCAATACCTTTTTCTTTTACATAATTTACTACTTCATTTATCTTTCCTTTACCCAAATAAGTTGCCACATCAGGGTGGGGGAGGCGTTGGGTAAAACGCTTCATGGTAACGGCTCCGGCTGTTTCGGCAAGAAACTGTAATTCATCCAAATATTCGTTCGTCTTTTCTTCGTCTTGTTCTTTAGAGATGAGCGCAATCAGCACTGCTTTTTCTTGCTCTTTAATGGAATTATCTGTTTTAAAATTGCCCATAAACGGATGCGTTATTCTTGGAAAGTAAAGAATCGGTTTTTAAAAAATCACTATTGACAGACTAAAATCAAAGACAATGCTCAAACTGTTGCTGTGTCTTGCATTGGCTGTTTTCCCCTCTTGAGAGGGGCAGGGGTGTGTTTGTATTCGAGCATCAACAATTTATATGTGTTAGTCAGACAATAGTAAAAAAATATAAACCCGATAGCGGGCAAAGTTCACAACTTTTAAAACTTTCTCCCTATAATCGTGTCCGCTTTAATTTAAAGTGTCAATAAAACGATAGTAACAAAACGGATTTTATGAAACATTTCTTTACGCTGATTGCTGCATTGGTTCTAAGTGTAACAGCGTTTTCGCAAACACAACCTTGGGCAAATAACGGGCAGTTGGATGCCTTTGAAGAATTTACAACAAAATATACAGTGCCCATGCTGTTGCCCGATGGTGTGAAACTCTACACCGATTTTTACCTTCCGCGTTTGAGGGATTCTTTGGTGCAGGAATTTAACATCACAGAAAACATTCCATTGATTGGATTGGTAAGAGCAAAAGGCAAACCAACCTTCATTGAAAAAGGAGCGCAAATCATTTTTTACGACACCGTAAATGGTCAGCCGAATCCTGACCCGTATCAGTTGCCGACAATTTTAACCAGAACGCCTTACGACAAAGGCGAACCGGATTATACCGACCCTGTTGGTGCAATCCTGGCGATTCTTGGTTACAACTATTGTTTTCAGGATATGCGCGGTCGCTATCAAAGCGAAGGCGTTTATTTTCCGATGTATTCGGATAGCTGGAACAAAAATGCTTATCACCCGAACTGGGCGCACATTTTGGATTACCTGCCAAACACCGATCCAAAGCACAGCAACAAACACGAAGACGGTTTTGAGAGCGTAAAAATTATTGCCAAAATTGACTCGGCATATTTGGTGGAATTGGGCTTGCCCGAAATGGCTGAAAATCTTTACAAAGGTTATCCACACACCAACACAAGATTCAACAACGGAAGCATCGGAATGTTTGGTGCTTCGGCATTGGGCAACACGCAGTTGCAACTGGCATTGGCGCATGACGTGCGCGATTCTTTACCTTGGTTAAAATGTCTGATGCCGATTGTTGCAACAACCGAGCATTACACATCTACCGGATACAACAATGGCGTGTTCCGCGACAGAATTGTAACGGGTTGGTTGAAAGGACAAATTTTTAGCGGAACGGATGACGATTTGATTCCTACGGATTTCGACCGTCAGAATAATATGCACTCTTCGGCAGATTATGATTTGCCGAAAATTTTTGAAGTGAATGGTGTTGTAAAAAATTATGGTCAGAATAAATTTGATGCAGCGAACATTTGTATTGACCACTTTTCTTCAAAACGCTATCCGAAATGGCCTACCAACGAATTGGATTTTGCAGGATTTTATCCGGCAAGCACAGGCAGGGCGGATATGGATGCAAGTGTGGCATGGGTGAATGAATTTGGCGAGTCGGTTAAGAAATTGGGAAATGGTCTTGAAGAGCCGCTTCCGGGTTTGACTTACAGCCGCTACCGCAATTTGAAAACTTCTGTAATGCACGTTACCGGATGGTGGGATATTTTCACCGAAGGGCAAATCAATACACACAATTATGCAGTGCGCGAACTGACTAAATTAGGTTCGCCTTTTGCTAAAATGCAGAAGTCGGTTATCGGACCTTGGGCGCACCAAACCGTTGGCAGCCGCGAATCGGGCGACAGAAGAATTGACCCCGTAACCGGACGCGATTCGCGTTATCCCGAAAATGTATCGGAAATTACAAGAGTGGATTTGGGTGATGTGAAATTGGATAACATTCCTTTGGACAAAATCATTTCTTCCGATTTGATTACCTGGTTCAGATATAATCTGAATTACAATTCGGATATAAAATTGGGTGAGCCGAAATTCATCATCCGCGAAGGAACAAGATGGCAAAAATTAGATACGCTGTTTATTTACGGAAAGTATGATACAGTAAGGGAAGTAAGGCTTCCTGCTTCTGATGTGATTATTCCTTTCGGGCAAATGCTGAATTTCCTTGCCGGTGTTGATAGTTTGGACGGCATCACGGTTCAGATAAAAACAGAAAAGAATATTTTAACCTTACCTGTGCCTGCAATAAAACCTCCCGGACCTGTTCTTCCTGCATTGGCAGGCAATAAAGTTACCGGGTTGCAAGTGCCGAATTTCAGAGATGAAACTCCTGCATTTCGTTTATACTTTGCCGGGCCCGATTACGATGCGGACTTAGCAAAAGGATATGATAATACCGGAGTTGGTAACTATTGGTTTGGAACAGAAGAGTTTCCTCCGAAAACAGGTATTGAGTGGAAGAAATTTTTCTTGCACCAAAACGGTAAAATTGACAACACCGCACCCACAACCAACGAAGGGTTCAAAACATACATCGCTGACCCGGACGACCCGATTCTTACCGTTGGCGGAAACAATATGATTGTGCGCTCGCCCGATGGAACAAGAAATTCTCAAAGCCAGATGGATATTTCTGCGCCTGAAAATGCACCTTATTCTATGAACAGGGAAGGCGTAATCAGTTTTGCAACCGACCCGCTTACCGATACTTTCTCGATTCTCGGTTTCCCGCTTTGCACCTTGTTTGCAAAAACAAATCCGGGTGGTGTGCTGAATGGACCAACCGATACCGATTGGTTTGTTCGTTTGTTTGACGAGTTCCCTGACGGCAGAATGTTGTTTGTGCAGGAAGGATGCGTGAACGCACGTGCAAGAGACTGGGCGCGCGCTTTGGTGGATAGCATGAGTGTGAACCCGAATCATCCGACCTATTTCAATGGCGAGGAAGATTTAGATGACAGATATACTCCTTACTCCAATATCAATATTGGTGAAATTTATGAGTATGTTTTCAAGTTTCAGCCAATCGCTTACACATTTGGCAGGGGGCATAAATTGCGCGTGCTGATTTCAAGTTCAAACTACACAAGGTATCAGGTAAATGCCAATTTGCCGATGAATGACGGAGAATTTTTCCGCAGAAAACCCGGTGATGGCGTTACCTACAAATTTGCAGGAAGCGATATGGCTCCGCGCGTTGCGGTTCAGCGCGTGGCTTTTGCTCCGCAAACAGCAACAAGCATTACCTTCCCTGTTTGGAATGGCAAAAACTTTGTGAGTTCGGTTGATTTAACTGCAAAAGAAAGTCCGTTTGAAGTGAATGTATTCCCGAATCCCGCATCAGATTTTGTTCAGTTATTCGTGAATAAAT
>CAZSEG010000055.1:251-8570 GCA_964605875.1 uncultured Chitinophagaceae bacterium | reverse complement strand
AAATTTGCTTCTTATGAAGTTCACATTTCAGATATTGCGGGCAGAGCAATCGAAAAAATTGATTTTGAAGACAACGTTATGTTTGATGTAACAAAATATTCTTCAGGCTTATACTTTGCCAAAGTGGTGGACAAAAACAATCCAAGCAATGCGGTGGTGAAGAAGTTTAACGTAAGGTAATAGAATCTCAACGTTAATAAGGCTTTGGTGGGCTTGCGAGTTTTTCGCAAGCCCATTTTATTTCAATAGCTCTTGAATTGTTAAAACAAAAAGTTTGTATGTTAATAAAAAAAATCTTTCTACTTTCGTTGCCCGTTTCCAACGGGATGTATATTACTTTTTAAAGGCTATGGAAGCTACAACTAATTACACATTTAAGTTTAGTCTCGACTCTATTGTCTTGGTAATCAATTCTTTTTCGGATTTTAAAAAATACATTAGATGAAAAAAATCTTACTCTTGCTTGTTGCAATCGGGTTTTGTTGTAATCAGTTAGCTGTTGCGCAGGGTTGTGGAGCAACCTCTCATAATGCCGGAACCGTAGCTGTAGGTTGTAATGACTTTGGAGCCAATGCTGCGCTTGCTTCAACGGCTTACAGAACTTTTCCGGTGATAATCGGGGTAAATTACACGATTAGCACTTGTAATACTTCACCAATATGGGATTCCGAACTTACGATCAGGGATGACAATGATGTTTACAAAGCCTATAATAATGATAACGGTCCGCAATGTTCGGGTACTGGTCAACCCGCTTCTCTTGCATGGACTTCCGATTTTCTCGGAACAGCAAGAGCGTATGTACACAGATATAATTGTGGTTCTGTAGTTCCTACAACATCAGCGATATTAAATGTCAGGCAAAACACTACTGTAACCAATACAACCAGCAATAGCAGTATATGCGTTGGCGGTACAAAAACGCTAACGGCAACTCGCGGGGGTACTTATACAGGAACGCCAACCATCACTTATTCTGTCGCTTCGGGTAATGGTTCAGTTTCGGGCAGCACATATACACATTCGGGTGGCACAGGCACTGTTGTTGTAAGAGCAACAATAGGCGCGTGCAGCAGTGATGTCAGTTTTACTGTTGTTGCCGCTCCTGCCGCACCAAGCGGAGGCACAAAATCACCTAATCTTTTGAATGTATGTACAGGCACAAATCTAAGCCTTTCAAGCCCTGCGGCAGGTACGGGAGGCATTGGATGCAGCGATGATTACAGGTGGTTAATCAATGGCTCAGTACAAGGAGTTTATACATTAGGAACAAATGTTGGCGGAAGTGCCACCGCAGGGCAAATCGTTACCATTGAAGGGCGCAGGGCAGGTTGTACGGCAGGCACGGGTTGCGCGGCTACAGCTTATGTGGAATTAGCAAGATGGACGGTAAACGCACAACCTGCCGGACCAAGCGGAGGTACTGCATCGCCTAATCTTACAACTGTGTGCGAAGGGTCGGGCGTTAGCCTTTCAGGCACTACTGCCGGCACAGGAGGCGTTGGGTGCACAGATGATTACAGATGGTTGATTGGCGGCACAGTACAGGGTGCTTACACGCTTGGTGCAAGCGTGGGCAACACCGCAACGGTAGGGCAAGTCATCAATATACAAGGGCGCAGGGCGGCAGGTTGCACTACAGGCGCAGGTTGCACGGGCACTGCTTACGTTACATTGAAATCATGGACGGTAGTTGCGCAGCCCACCGCGCCAAGCGGAGGCACAAAATCGCCTAATGCCACAGGAGTATGTGCGGGAACAACTGTCAGCTTATCGGGAACAACCGCAGGCACAGGCGGTGCAGGATGTAGCGATGATTACAGATGGTTAATCAATGGTACACCACAGGGTGCATATACATTGGGAACAAGTGTTGGCGGAAGTGCCACAGCAGGACAAACTGTAAGTATAGAAGGGCGCAGAGCAGGCTG
This sequence comes from uncultured Chitinophagaceae bacterium, assembly GCA_964605875.1. Taxonomy (GTDB): domain Bacteria; phylum Bacteroidota; class Bacteroidia; order Chitinophagales; family LD1; genus UBA7692. Next base: position 6,639 of record CAZSEG010000055.1, on the reverse strand, counting down.
CACGGCAGGCGCAGGCTGCACGGGTACAGCTTATGTGCAATTAGCATCATGGACGGTAAACGCACAACCTGTTGCGCCAAGCGGAGGCACAAAGTCACCGAATATTGGAAGCGTATGTGCGGGAACAAATTTGAGCCTTTCGGGAACAACGGCAGGCACGGGAGGTGCAGGATGCAGTGATGATTACAGGTGGTTAATCAATGGTGTGTCGCAAGGTGCATATACATTGGGAAATAATCTTAGCGGCACGGCAGGGCAAACCGTAAGCATAGAAGGGCGCAGGGCAGGTTGCGCTGCGGGCACGGGCTGCACGGGCACGGCTTATGCGCCATTAGCATCATGGACGATAGTTGCGCAACCGGTTTCACCTGCTTTAAATGTAAAATCGCCTAACCTTACAACTGTTTGCGAAGGGCAGAATGTAAACGCCACCATCACCGCAGGTTCGGGCGGATTGGGTTGCAGCGATGTTTATCAATACAGAAGAAGAACAATCGCCAACGCTTTTGAACCATGGACTACCTACACATCGGGTGCTGCTATTGCTACATCGGGCTATAATTTGGTTGAAATTCAGGTAGCGCGCGAAAACTGTACTGCCCAAAGCGGATGTAATTCTACGGGATATACCACAATCGCTTCATGGATAGTAAATCCGCAACCCGCCAATCCAACGCTTAATACCAAATCGCCTAACACCGCTTCGGTGTGTGAAGGACAAAATGTGAACGCTACTATCAATGCGGGAACAGGCGGAGTAGGTTGTTCGGATGTTTACCAATACCGCACAAGAAATGCTATCAGCAACGTTTTCGGGGCTTGGACAAGCTACACACCGGGTACTAATATTCCTACTTCGGGCGTGAACCGCGTTGAAATACAGGTTCAGCGCGCAGGCTGTGCGGCAGGCACGGGTTGCACGGGTACGGCATTTGCCCCCTTAACTTCGTGGGATGTTTATCCGCAGGTTGGTGTTACCATCACTCCTTCCCAAACTGTTTGCAGCGGCACGGGCATTTTGCTGAACGCTACCGTAACAGGCGGAGCGGGTGCGGGCAATTATCAATGGCAGGTGTTCAGCGGTGGTATTTGGAATAACGTTGGAACAAACAGCGATAATTACACAACTCCTGTTTTAATTTCCACTGCCCAATATCGTGTTACTTTCACGCCAACAGTTCCGGGTTGCAGTCCTGCTACTTCTGCCACCACCACTTTAACGGTTGTTGCCAATCCTTCCATAACAGTTGGAACGGCACAAACTATATGCAGTGGCGGAAGCGTAACGCTTTCTTCATCGGTAAGCGGTGGCACGGGAACTTTCACCTATCAATGGCAATACTTTGACGGCTTGACTTGGCAGAACGTTGGCGGCAATACTGCAACATACAATACAGGCGCATTAACCGGCACAACCGATTTCAGGGCTTTGTACACCGCAACGGGCTTGGGTTGCACACAGGCTATCGCCACTCCGGTAACTATCACGGTAGTTGCCGACCCCGCCATTTCCATTTCCGCTCCCGCTACTTTCTGCGCATCGGGAAGCACAACATTGAACGCTGTGGTTTCTGGCGGAACAGGCACTTTAACCTATCAGTGGCAATCAAGCACCGATAGTTTAGTTTGGTCGAATGTCGGAAGCAATACATCTTCATACAACACAGGTACGCTTACGGCAACAACATTTTTCCGTGCCACGTATGGTGCAGGCGGCATCGGTTGCGATGTAGCAACTTCCAATGTGGTGAAAGTTACCATTCTGAACGGCATAGCAAATAATGTGCTTTCGCCAACTTACCAAAGATTTTGCGCATCTGGAACTCCTGCCTTAATCACAGGCGGTGTTCCAACGGGCGGCACAGGACTTTATACTTATCAATGGCAACAAAGTGTGAACAGCGGGGCTACATGGGGTGCAGCAGTCGGAGCAAATAACGGTGTGGATTACCAACCGCCTTTTGCACCGTCTTCAATATGGTATAGAAGAGTAGTTACCTCCGGTGTTTGTGCCGATGATAACAACGTAAGTGTTGTGAATATTCTTCCGCTTCCGGCAGTTATTTCCGTAATCAAAACAGATGTAAAATGTTTTGGAGGAAGCGATGGAACAATCAGTGTTTCGGGTTCTTCGGCTAATGGCGGAGTGTTGTTCGCTTTGAATGGCAACGCTTATCAGCCAAGCCCTTTCAGCGGTTTACCTATCGGCAATTACAATATTACCGTTCGTGATGACAGTTTATGTACAAACTCATACAACGCAAACCCTGTTGTTATCGGTCAGCCTACGCTTTTGGTAGCAAATATTATTGATTCTGTTGATGCAAGCTGCGCCAACGTATTCGATGGTCAAATAGAGGCTTCGGCAACGGGCGGTTTGGGGGCTTACAGCTATTCATTAAATGGAGGTCCCGGTCAGGCATCTCCTGTCTTTAATGGTGTAGCGGCAGGCACTTACGCTGTTATCGTAACAGACGGCAACGGTTGCACTGCAAGCGATACCGTTACAATTGACAATCAATATGCGGTAACTGCAAATCTGGATTCGGTTAAACCTGTATCTTGCTTTGGCGGCAATGACGGTGAAGTTTATGTTACTTTAACCGGAGGTGTGTTGCCTTATGCTTATTCAATCAATGGTGTAACGTTCCAACCTGTTCCGGGCTTTACGGGATTAACGGCTAATAATTATGTGGTAACACTCAGAGATGCCAAAGGTTGCAGCGCGTTCTTAAATGCAAGCGTTACTCAGCCGGCATTGCTTACCGTGCTTATTGATTCGGTTAAAAACCTGTTGTGTGAAGGCGGAACAACCGGAAGCATTTACATATCTGCGGGTGGCGGAACCGCTCCATACACCTACGCATGGAGCAACGGAAGCATAAACGAGGATTTGACAGGAGTAGCTGCAAATACATATAATGTTACTATTACGGACAGCAAAGGCTGCACGGCAGTTGGCGGAGCTACAATTGCTGCACCGCTTCCTTTGTCGGTTAATGTTGCTTCTTTCGGAAACGCTGCGTGCTTTGGCGGCAACACCGGATATGTGGATATTTCTGTTGCCGGTGGCGTGCCTTCATACAGCTTTAACTGGAGCAACGGCTCAAACCTTGAAGATATTCACAATGTTCCTGCCGGAAATTATTCCGTAACAGTTACAGATAATAACGGTTGCACCAAAGTTGTGGCGCAATCAATTACTCAGCCTGTTGCCGCGCTTGCATCATCCTTAACCAAAACGGATATTTTGTGCAATGGCGGAACAACCGGAAGCATTGATTTGACGGTTACGGGCGGAACAACTGCTTACAGTTATTTGTGGAGCAACGGGCAAACCACACAAGATATATCGGGTTTATCGGCAGGGCTTTACACTGTGGTAATTACTGATGCGCAGGGATGTTCAACTACAAATGCCGCAACAATAGCTCAGCCGGGTGCAATTACATTTACCGTAAATTCGGTTAATGTTCTTTGCAATGGCGCAACAACCGGAAGCATTGATTTAACCGTGAATGGCGGAACAAACCCGATTGACTTTGTTTGGAGCAATGGCGAAACTACGGAAGATATAACAGGTCTTGGTGCAGGAACTTATTCGGTTTCAATTACAGATTTCAACGGTTGCACGGCAACAACATCAGTTACTATAACCGAACCTGCGGGCTTGGTGCTGAACGGCACAGTAACAAATGTAAACTGCTTTGGCGGAAACACAGGCAGAGTGGACATTTCGGTAAATGGCGGAGTATTCCCATACACTTACCTGTGGTCAAATGCGGCAACTACGCAAAACATCAGTGGCTTAACGGGCGGAAGCTATACGGTAACAGTTACCGATAACAACGGTTGCACATTGGTTCAAACATTCAATGTAACCGCACCAAGCGGACCAATAACAACAATAATAACAGGAACAAACTTAACTTGTAATGGCGATGCAAGCGGCACGGCAAGCGTAGGTGTAAGCGGAGGTTCAACTCCATACAGCTACTTGTGGAGCAACTTTGCGAACACACCAAGCATCAGCGGTTTAAGTGGCGGTACATATTTTGTTATCGTAACGGATGCAAACGGATGTACGGCAAGAGATTCTGTTATTGTAACCGAGCCTGCCGCAATACAACTTTCTACAAGCGTAGCTAATGTATTGTGCAATGGCGGAAACGGAACAATCACATTAACCGTAACGGGCGGAGTTCCGGCAATCGGTTACTTGTGGAGCAACGGAGCAACTACGCAAAATCTTACGGCAGTAGCGGGTACATATACAGTAACTGTTACAGACGGCAACGGTTGCACAGCGGTAACTTCTGCTACCATCACTCAACCTGCGGGCTTGATAGTGAGTGGCACTGTAACGGATATAAATTGCTTTGGCGGTAACACAGGCAGAGTGGACATTTCGGTAAATGGCGGAGTATTCCCATACACTTACCTGTGGTCAAATGCGGCAACTACGCAAAATATCAGCGGCTTAACGGGCGGAAGCTATACCGTAACCGTAACCGACAACAACGGTTGCACATCGGTTCAAACATTTAATGTAAATACACCGGCTATCGGCTTGGCAACTGTTGTAAGCGGCACAGATCCATTGTGTCATAACGATGCCAACGGTTTTGCAAGTGTGTTGGTTTCGGGAGGCACAACGCCATACAGCTATCTTTGGAATACATTTGACAACACCGCTTCTATCAACGGATTGACCGGAGGTAAATACACAGTGGTGGTTACGGATGCCAACGGATGTTCGGCAAGAGATACCATCATCCTGGTGAACCCTGCTCCGGTTTCATTATCGCCAACTATTGTCAATGTGCTTTGCAACGGAACAACAGGAAGTATTTCACTGAATGTTACAGGCGGAAATGGTGTTTACACCTACGCATGGAGCAATGGAGGAAATACGAATGCCATCAATGATGTTGCGGGAAATTACTCCGTAACTGTTACTGACGGAAATAATTGCACTGCAGTAAATTCTTATACAATTGCTCAACCCGACACTATTACAATCAATGCCACAGTTATTAACTCCAACTGCGATGGCAGCGATCCGGGAAGCGTAACGCTTAACGTAACGGGCGGAACAGCTCCATTCACTTATGCGTGGAGTACCGGTGAAACAACGGCTGCTGTTACAGGTCTGTTAGCAGGTGTTTATGATGTAACGGTTACAGATTTCAACGGTTGCACAAAAACAGCTTCTTACACCATCAGCCAAACCAATGGTTTTGCAATTACCGGAGTTGCGAATCAAATTGTGTGCGGAGGAAGTTCAAGCGGAAGCATTATTACTACATTGGTAAACGCAACTTTCCCGGTTAGCTACAACTGGAGTACGGGCGACACAACTCCGAATCTGTTCGGATTGGCTGCCGGTGTATATGATGTAACGGCAACGGATGACGCGGGTTGTGTTGCGGTAGCATCTTTCACTATCACCGCTCCTGCTGCTTTGGCAGTAACTTTAGACAACTTGCAAGACGCAAATTGTTCTTTGAGCCAAACAGGAAGTATTGATGTGTCGGTATCGGGAGGCACTGCGCCATACACTTATTTGTGGAGCAACGGAGCAACATCACAAGACATCACAGGTCTTACAGGCGGTGCTTATGTGCTGATAGTAACCGACAACAAAGGTTGCACACAAATCGCAACATTTAACGTGAGCGATCCGTCCGCGCCTTTCGCAACTGCTTTGGTAACATCACCGCTTTGTTTCGGAAGCACCAACGGAAAAATTGATGTGAGTACAACAGGTGGAAATCCGCCTTACGACTTTATTTGGAGCAATGGAGCAACCACCGAAGACCTTTCGGGTGTTGCGGCAGGTTTATACAATCTTACTATCACCGACCAGTCCGGTTGCGCTTTCCAATTGGGCGTAAATGTTACTCAGCCAAATCCTGTTTCTTTAAACTTTAATGCAATAGACGGAAATTGTTCCGGTGCAACAGGAAGTGCAAACGTGGTAGCATTTGGCGGAACACCGAATTACACTTATTTGTGGTCTAACGGAGAAACTGCCGCTACTATCACAGGATTGGTTGCCGGAAGCTACACAGTTACCGTAAGCGATTTCAATTCCTGCACGGCAACAGGTTTTGTAGATATAAGCCAGGCGGGAAGTTTGGATGTTCAGGCAACTATTTCCAATGCCGGATGTTTCGGCACGGGAACGGGAAGTATTTTCACTACTACTTTTGGCGGAAGTTTGCCTTACACTTTTGCATGGAGCAACGGAGCGGCAACGCCTAATTTAATCAATGTTGGAACGGGCGTTTATACTGTTTCCGTAACCGATGTTGCGGGATGTATCAGAGTGCGGTCATTCACGGTGGGCGGCAATACTCAGATTGTTGTAACCGGAACGGTTGCC
>CAZSEG010000055.1:0-241 GCA_964605875.1 uncultured Chitinophagaceae bacterium | reverse complement strand
AGGCGGAACTTCGCCATACACTTACTTGTGGCTGTATAACGGAGCTACCACAGCAGATGTTCCTAATCTGATAGCAGGAAATTATGTTGTGATTGTTCAGGATAATTTGGGATGCACAACGGCTAAAACTTTCACTGTTAATGAAGCATCAGGATTCTCTGTTACCGGAACTGAAACTAACGTTTCATGTAACGGAGCAGGAGACGGCAGCATTACCTTAGTGATTAGCGGAGGCGTTGGA
>CAZSEG010000054.1:3147-19325 GCA_964605875.1 uncultured Chitinophagaceae bacterium | reverse complement strand
GAGTGGGAAAAACAGGCGAGGAATATTCGTTTTGGGAACAATTTACCGACAGAACTTATCATTTTATTCTTCCTGTATTCTGTATGTTGTATGGATCTTTCGCCTACATTTCAAGGCAAATGCGCGGAGGTATGCTTTCGGTTTTGCGGCAGGATTTTATCCGCACGGCATTTGCAAAAGGCTTGGAGCCGAACACGGTTTATTGGAAACACGCTTTCCGCAATTCGTTGATTCCGATTATCACCATGTTTGCAAGTTTTCTGCCTGCCATGATTAGCGGTGCAGTAATTATAGAATACATTTTTACCATTCCGGGAATGGGGCGCGTGAGCTATGAATCTGTTGTGGCGCGTAACTTTCCGGTGCTTTTTACCATCCTGATGTTTTCGGCAATTCTTACAATGCTTGGAAATTTATTGAGCGATGTTTTATACGCATTGGTTGATCCGAGAATTTCATTTACTAAAAAACAATAACACTATAAATGGCTGCGAATACAGGAGAAAGTTACTGGGATATTGTGAGGCGACAATTTCGCAAGAATAAACTTGCGGTGTGGTCTTTACGGGTTTTGTACTTCATCATTTTTGTTGGTGTGTTTGCCGATTTTATCGCCAACGAAAAACCGATTGTGTGTAAGCTGAACGGCAACACCTATTTTCCGGTTTTGCGTCAATACATTGTTGATGCAGGCTTGGGCGGTTGGCAAAAAGATTTGCAAAATGCAGACTGGCTGAACATGAAATATGAATTTGCGATTCATCCGCCAATTCCATATTCGCCAACAACGGTGGATTTGACGAATGGCGATTACGCAAGTCCGGGCGGTGAGCAGGATGTGGCTTCATGGCGTTGGCGGCATCAGTTAGGAACTGACCAAATCGGCAGAGATGTGTTGGCGGGCTTGGTTCATGGAACAAGAATAGCCATGTTGGTTGGTGTTGTCAGCATGGCAATTGCAACTGTTATCGGCATTTTGTTGGGCGCAATTGCGGGTTACTTTGGTGATGGCAGAATGCAGGTTTCGCGCGTGCGTTTGTTGGCAAATGTGTTGTTCGTTTTCTTCGGTTGGTTTTATGCTTTTCATGTAAGAGGTTATGTAATGGAACAGGCGTTGGCAGAAGGTTTCGGCTCGTTCACTTTACAGTTTTTAGTTTCGCTTGGAATCTTTTTACTGATAATGACCATACCGAATTTGCTTATTGCTCCATTGCGTAAAATTCCTGTGTTGGGTGCAAAAGTTACCATTCCGGTGGACATCATTATTTCCCGCGCAATCGAAATCATTATTTCCATTCCAACATTGTTGTTGATTCTTTCAATTACGGCAATTGTAAAGAAACCTTCTATCATGCTTATCATGGTAATTATTGGTTTAACGGGTTGGACGGGTATTGCTAAATATATTCGTGCTGAATTATTGAGAGTTCGCAGTTTAGAGTATATCGAAGCAGCACAGGCATTGGGTTTCAGCGAGTGGCGCATTATTTTAAAACATGCAATTCCGAATGCTTTAACGCCTGTATTGATTGCTATTGCCTTTGGTGTTGCCGGTGCAATCCTTACCGAATCATCGCTTTCGTTTTTGGGCATCGGTGTTCAATCGGAAGTGATTACTTGGGGTAAATTATTGAGTTCCGCAAGAGAAAGTTCAGAGGCTTGGTGGCTGGCTGTTTTTCCGGGCTTTGCAATCTTCATTACGGTAACAATTTTCAACTTGATTGGTGAAGGTTTAACTGATGCAATGGATCCGAGGTTGAAGCAGTAGAAACAGACTTGAGATATGAGTCAATAGATATTAGAAAATCCCTCTAATTCAATCACACTTCTAAAATCAAAAATCTAAAATGAAGTTAGATATTCTTGCAATTGGCGTTCATCCTGATGATGTGGAATTGGGCTGTGCAGGTACTTTGTTGAAGCATATTGAACTCGGCTATAAAGTTGGAATTTTAGATTTAACCAAAGGCGAACTCGGCACGCGCGGCACTGAACAAACCCGCAGGCAGGAAGCGGCAGATGCCGCAGCAATTCTTGGCATTTCGATAAGAGAAAATCTTGGTTTTGAAGATGGCTTTTTTGTGAACGACAAACACCATCAATTGGAGTTGATTAAAGCCATCAGAAAATATCGCCCCGAAGTGATTTTTACGAATGCAAAATACGACCGCCATCCCGACCATGCCAAAGCTGCTGCGCTAACTAATGATGCCGCATTTCTTTCAGGGCTTGCAAAAATTGAAACAGAAATTGAAGGTGTAAAACAACAAGCGCATCGCCCGAAAGCAGTGTATAATTACATTCAGGCATTGCACATCGAGCCTGATTTTGTGGTGGATATTACACCTTACTTTGAAACCAAAATGAAGGCTGTGTTGGCATATAAAACACAGTTTCACAATCCCGATTCAAATGAAGCGAACACATTTATTTCCAGCCCCGAATTTTTGGAATTTGTGAAAGGGCGGGCGGTTCACTTTGGCGTACCTTGTGGCATGAAGTATGCCGAAGGTTTTACCGTAAGCAGAATAATAGGAGTGGAGGATGTGCTTAAATTGAAATAAATTTGCACCATGAGCAAAGATGAAATCAATATCAAGCTGAATTTTTCTACACTGATTTTAGCATTGGTGTTGTTTATCCCTTTGGGTTATTTGGTGTATGCCAATTTTATTCAAAAGCAACCGGAACCGATTCCCGCAACGGAGGCAAATACTGCTACAAATGCTGCCATAGGAAATTTTCAATCGGCTGTGGAAGCGGCAAAAAGCGCAACCGAAAAATCACCTTCGTATCAAACTTTCCTCAATCTTGGTTTAGTGTATTATCAGGCGGGAGATTATGAAAAAAGTGTAGAGGCTACACAAAAAGCAATTGACTTAGACCCCAATCAGGCAGTGGCTTACAATAATATTGCGGCTGCTTATGGTTCTTTGGAAAAATGGGATTTTGAAATTGCCGCCTGTGAAAAGGCATTGCAGCTCGATCCTAACTTTCAGTTGGCAAAGAATAATCTGGCGTGGGCAAAAAGCCAGAAAGAGAAGTTGAAGTAAACAGTCCCGCTATTGCTGTTGTTCAAAATAAGGATACCTCACTTTTGAAAGATACAAACCCTTAGCAGGCGCGGTAATTACCACCCTGAACGGTTTTTGATTTACTACATTATCCGCAAATTCACCCATGCCGATTCTGCCTCTGCCAACCATCAGTAAAGAGCCTACAATTCTGCGCACCATGCCCCGCAAAAAACGGTTAGACGTAATTGTAAAACGCACGCCCACATCTCCGTCTGTGAGTTCGCTCAATGGTTTGTAAACAGTATCGGGGTTGTAGTCGGCAAGTACACATTCTGCACCGGGAATTACATCCCATTTTGCATGAGAAACATCACAGATATTGGTTTTAAAATCCTCGCTTTTTAAACACAAAGCAGTAAAGTCTTTTATGGTCGGAAGAATTTTTGCGGCTTCATGAATCTTCTGCCAGTCAATTTTATAGAAGCCCTGAAATAAACTGTAATCTTCTAAAAACGCGCTCTTGCGAAAGTGTATGAAATATTCATAAGTACGTGCCGTAGCATCAAAACGCGAATGTGCTTTTTCGTGCATGGGAATCACCTTGTGAATGGCAATATCTTTCGGCAAAACACAATTCAAACGGAAACGGAAATCTTCGGGTTCAACTTCTTTTTCGCTGTTGAAGTGCATATAAAAATCCTTTGCATGAACGCCTGTATCCGTTCTGCCGCAACCCATAGAAGCAATATGCCGGTTCAATAATTTTTTCAGCGCGTCATTGATGGTTTCCTGCACGGTGCTGTCGTTTTCCTGTACCTGCCAGCCGCTGTATTGCTTTCCGAAGTAAGATAGATGAATAAAATAGCGCATCAAAAAATATAAGCCTCAATAATATTCAACTTTAATTTACAAGGCAGCATTATTTCGTAACCTTGCAGTATGGCAAACTACATTATCCGCAACGCACAATTGGTGAATGAAGGCAAGATTTTTCATGCCGATGTTTTAATGAAAGGCGACCGAATCGAGCGCATTGATTCGGGCTTTAACGTAAACTTTAAGGCAGAAGAAATCAATGCCGAAGGAAAGTTTCTTATACCGGGTTTGATAGACGACCAGGTACATTTTCGCGAACCGGGTTTAACGCATAAAGCAAGCATTGAAACCGAAGCAAAGGCAGCGGTGGCGGGCGGTGTTACTTCGTTTATGGAAATGCCCAACGTAAATCCTGCCACGCTTTCGCAAGAATTATTGGAAGAAAAATATGCCATTGCTTCGCGTGTTTCTGCTGCCAATTATTCCTTTTATATGGGCGTGAGCAACGACAACTTTGATGAGGTAATGAAAACCCCGCTGAATACAGTTTGCGGAGTGAAAATCTTTATGGGCAGCAGCACCGGAAATATGCTTGTTGATAGCAATGAAATTCTTGAAAAAGTGTTTTCAAACACACCGCATCTTATCGCCACGCACTGCGAACACGAGCCAACCGTGCGCGAACGCAAAGCGGAGTTTGAAGCGAAGTATGGCGATAAATTGGATGCTTCTTTTCATCCCGTTATCCGCAACGAAGAAGTTTGTTTTCGCTCTTCGCGTGAGGCTGTGGAACTGGCAAAAAAACATAATACCCGCCTGCATATTCTGCACATCACCACTGCCGAAGAACTTGCGCTTTTTACCAATGCAATTCCACTGAAAGAAAAGAGAATCACTGCCGAAGTGTGTGTGCATCACCTGTGGTTTGATGCCGATGATTACGCAACTTCAGGCAATAAAATAAAGTGTAATCCTGCCATAAAAGACAAACGCCACAAACCGGAATTGCTGAAAGCATTATTGGATAACAGAATAGATGTGATTGCCACCGACCACGCCCCGCACACGGCAGAAGAAAAAGCGCAGCATTACAATCATGCGCCTGCGGGTTTGCCTTTGGTGCAACATTCGCTTAATGTGCTGTTGCTTATGTATCACGAAGGAAAAATTTCGTTAGAAAAAATAGTGGAAAAAAGCAGCCATGCCGTTGCAGATTGCTTTAAGGTGAAAGAGCGCGGCTACCTGCGCGAAGGTTATTTTGCCGATGTTGTGTTGTTTGATTTGAACAAGGAGTGGACGGTAAGCAAGGAAAATATTTTGTACAAATGCGCATGGAGTCCGTTTGAGGGAAAAGCGTTTAAAGGGCAGGTGCTGAAAACATTTGTGAATGGAAATTTATCGTACAGCAACGGCAAACTGAACGAACAGCCTTTTGGCAAGCGTTTGGAGTTTGCGCATTTGTAAGTAACTTCCCCGTTCTTAATATTTCACCCCCCAAAAACAAAACAGGCTGCCCGAAAAGGCAGCCTGTTTTAGAAAATATCAGGTATTCAATTGCTATCTGATGAGTGTTACACTTCCGTTATAGCTGTTTGACGTATTGTTTTTAAAACTAACCTGCATGGTGTAAACATACACTCCCGAAGGTTGTGGTGCGCCATTGAAAGTGCCATCCCAACCAACGTTAATGTTATCCGTTACAAACACTAACTCTCCCCAACGGTTAAATACTTTCCATGAAACGCTTTTCACGCCAATACCCAACGGGAAAAGAATATCGTTTTTGCCGTCTCCGTTTGGCGAGAATACATTCGGCATATAGATTTTCGCGCCTTTCACCACGTTAATCGTTATGGAAGCAGAATCCGCACAACCGTTTGCATCAGCGAACAGCAGCGAGTAAGTTGTGGTGTCATCGGGATTGGCAACAGGTTTCTCGCAATCGTAGCAACTCAAGCCGCTCGATGGCTGCCATGTATAAGTTGCATTGTTCGTGTTGCCGACAACAACAGGCGAAAGCAATACAGGATTGTTCTCGTACATTGTAGTATCGTTCGGCAGGCTTACCGAAGGATTTACAGCCGCGCCAACCGTTGCTGTTGCAGAGCCGGAGCAGTTCTGAGCATCCGTAACATAAACAGTGTATTGACCCGGAGTAAGCATCGGGAACGAAGCTGACGACTGATAGTTTGTTCCGTCAAGGCTGTATTGGTAAGGTGCTGTTCCCTGTGTTGTAAAGCCAACTTGAATAGCACCGTCCCTGCCTCCGCAGCCCGCATCGGTTGGCGTTGCAACCACATTGAAATTGCAGCAGCCCGTAGCTGCGCCAACCGTAACCGTGCCTGCAATTGCGCAGCCGTTTCCATCCGTTACGGTGAAGGTGTAAGCACCCGCAACAAGCTGGTCGGCAGTAAAGGAAGTTGCTCCATTGCTCCACAATATTGAAAGCGTTCCCACGCCACCCGAAGCGGTAACGGTTGCCGATCCGTCATTTCCTGCGCAGGTTTCAGCGGTAGCGTTGGTGTTGTCAATAGTTGGCGCACCCGGATTTGCCAAAACAAAAGAGGTGTCTTTTGTGCAGTTGGAAGCATCCGTAACGGTTACGCGGTAAGTTCCCGCGCCTAAGTTGCTGTTGGTTTCGGTTGTGCTGCCGCCCGCGCTCCATGCGTAAGTGTAAACGCCTTGCGGAGTTACGTTCAGCGCGATGCTGCCGTCATTTTGTCCGCAGGCAGGTTGTGTTACCGTAGAAGCGATGTTGATGTTGCAGCATGGTTGCCCTGCCGTAACAGTTACGCTGCCTGTTGCCGAACAGTTATTTGCATCGGTAACGACAACGCTGTAAGTATTCGGAGCTAATCCCGAAATGGTAGAGGTTGTTCCTCCATTGCTCCACAAGTAAGTAAGCGTTCCCGTGCCTGTTGCGTTTACGGTGGCGGTTGCATCATTATCGCCTGCACAAGTTTCGGTAGTAGCAGTAACTGATGTAACGGTTGGCGCGTTTGGTGCGGTAAGCGTTACGGTTGCTGTTTGCTGACATTGCTGCGCATCGGTTACAACAATAGTATATGTACCCGCAGCCAGACTTGGTATAGTTTGCGTGGTTGCAACAGGCACGTTAATCGTGTTCGTGTTGCCGCCAACCGTAACAGCTACCACGTAAGGCGCAGTGCCACCGCTCAACGCCACCGTGATGCTGCCGTTTGCCTGCCCGCAAGCAGGGTTCACGGGATTGGAAGTTTGCAGCGAAAGCGAACTGCTTGAATTAAGAATGATGGTTGTGTCTTTTGTGCAACCGTTGGCAACTTCGGTTACGGTAACGGTGTAAGTTCCCGCAGCAAGTTGTGTTCTTGAACCGGATGTGCTGCCGCCATCGCCCCATGCGAAAGTATAATTTCCTGCAGGCGAAGGCGTGATGGTAATTTGCCCGTTGTTTGCTCCGCACGAAGGTTGCGTTGCCGCAGACGAAATAGTGAAAAAGCAGCATTGAGGCAACACGGTAACTTTTGCCGTGTCATGTACTGTTTTACATTGTGCCGAATCTGTAACCGTGATAACATAATCTCTTGTTGCCGTTGGGCAGATAGTTGGCGTTGGTGAAGTAGGGTTCGTCATTTCGGTTGTTGGCGACCAACTGAAATTTCCGTTGTAAGAAACTTCGGGGTCATTAAAAGTAATTGACCAACCATCAAAAGACCCTAAGGCTATGAATGTGGCACTTGCAGGTGCAACTTCAATAGACCATACTCCGTTAGCCGAACAACTTGTCAAATTATTAAACGGTTGGTTGGGCATGAAATCACCCGAATACGGTGAAGAGCCGGAAGTAATATTAGTTGTAGATGCAGCCGTAAAGCAAGTGTTGGTGTATCCACCACCCTGAGCATTGGTTGTAACACCCGCAGGTATCAACAAGATTTTTGTTCCGTCAGGACAAACAAGACGTACATTAAGGTCACCAACCGTTGTCGGGTTAGGAAAAGCAAAGCCGAAATAAGTTAATCCCGTGATACAAACCGATTTGATACTGTTGGGTTGCACATTCGTCATATTCAAACCTGCAACACTTACATTGACAGAAGTAGCTGACCCTAAAGTGCTGGTTATTGCGGTTGGTTGCGTATTCGAAAACGTTACAGTTTTTGCATAATGCTTCACCACTTTCGCGCTTGAATTAAGCGTTACGCATTGCCCCAAACAAACGGTAGTATCGTTGCCTGCGGTGATTTCAAACTGTGGGTCTTTTACAAAAATAGTGATGCTGTCGGAACAGGTAGAACCTGTGGTGTTCGCCATATTGATGGTGTAAGTGGTGGTAACTCTCGGGGCAACGGGAGGCGCGTTTCCACCGCTGCTTCCTTGCGGAAAACTGTGAACATTATTGCCTTGCGCATCAACTATTGAAATAGTAAAAGTAGGGTCGTTGAAATAAATTACAACGTTATCAATTCCCCAATGGTCGTAGTCTGCTCCCGAGTCTGCATCTTGAAACCAACGAATGGATACATTAGAAGTTAAAGCCGCCTGCGGCAACGGAAAGCACCAGTTGTTCCAATTTATCAACTGCGGGTCAGTGCCGCCTTTCGGGTCAAAATAATGAATGGTAACCCAAGGACCGGAGCCTATTTTATATTGCAGGTAAACGCCTTCATCCGGTTCGTCAGGACCTTCGCACGGGGCAACACAACTTTGACATTGAGTGGCAAACAGCATATCGAAACAAATTGTTGCGCCCGAAGTGGCGGTAGTAAAATTGTATGGATTGGTTTCTAACGAACGGGGAACGCCTGATTGATTACCCATCCAGATATGTTTGGTTCCATCCACGCCATTCGGGCTGCAAGGATTGGTAAATGTTGCCTGCTGCGTAAACGCCCAGCCGCTTGGCGAGCCGGAATTAAAGTTTTCGGAAAACACGACCGCGCCCTGTCCTTTACCGAAGATGTTCAGCGTTGCCGCATCGCCACAAATAATGGTGTCTAAATTTGTTGTTACCCTTACATCGCATTGGGCATAAATGCCATTACAAAAAGCAAAAAGTGTAATGAGAGAGAATAATATTTTTTTCATTTTCTGTTTGTTCGTTTCTCGTGTTTATTTAATTGAAATATTATCCAAAGCGAACTTTGTAAGCTGCCTTCCTTTTATATCAAGCTGTTTTGAAAAAATAACAAAAGCCTTGTCCTTTGTGGCACATTCACCGGCTATTTGCTGGTTAGGCTTCAATTCAACCGTAAACCTTTTTTCATTGCCGGAAGTGTTGAGCGCAACATCGTTGTACCACAAATTTCTGTCGAACGAAACCGTGATGGTTTGATTCGTTTTGTTTTGAAACGACAACAACACCTTTTCCTGCCGGATGCCGTTTTGGTTATCGTGGCAATTGCTGTAAGTATAAGTTACGGATAGCTGCTCGTTGCTGAAGGCTTCTTTGGGTTGTTCGGCTTTCAGCAGCATGAAGCCGAAGCAACCAATTAGTAAACTTAGTTTTTTCACTTTCGATTTTATTTTTTGAATCAGTTGAAGATGAATAAATTGTAAAATGGGTTGTAAATGTAAAAAAGGAATTGAAAGTTGGGAAAAAGATAACACAAAGGGATGATTATGGAAGCAATGATTACGCAGATTATGGGATTTGAAAATTTGAAGATGAGATGATTTGAAGATGAAAAAGCAGTGAGCAGTAAAATGATAAATGGTTAATGATAAATCAGCGTAATCCATAAATCCGTGTAATCATTGCTTGCAAACTCATTGCTTGCATAATCATCACTGAATTTTTTCTAACATCGCAACCATAATCAATAATAAATATGGAATACAGAAGATTGGGCAAAAGCGGCTTGCAGGTAAGCGCACTTTCATTTGGTACGTGGGTTACATTCGGTCATCAGATTACCGATGATGTTGCCGAAGAACTGATGATTACCGCTTACGAAGCAGGCATCAATTTTTTTGATAATGCAGAGGTTTATGCTGCGGGCAAAAGCGAAATTGTGATGGGTAATATCCTGAAAAAGTTAGGGTGGGAGCGCAGCACTTATCTTGTTTCCAGCAAAGTTTTTTGGGGCGGTCAGTTGCCCAATCAAAAAGGCTTGATGCGCAAGCACGTTATTGAGGCTTGTCATGCGGCATTAAAACGTTTGCAGGTGGAATACCTCGATTTGTTCTTTTGCCACCGCCCCGATATGCACACGCCCATCGAAGAAACTGTGTGGGTGATGAACGATTTAATCAGGCAGGGGAAAATTCTGTATTGGGGAACGAGCGAGTGGACAGCCCAGCAAATCACCGAAGCGCATTATTGGGCAGAACGCTATAAACTGATTCCGCCAACGATGGAACAACCGCAATACAATATGTTCAATCGCAAAAAAATTGAGCGCGACTATTTGCCTGTTTACAAAACATTCGGTTTGGGTACTACCATCTGGAGTCCGCTTGCAAGCGGTTTGCTTTCGGGAAAATATATTGACCTTGATATATCCAGCGATTCGCGGCTCGGCATCGAAAACATGAAGTGGCTGAAAGAGCGCAGCCTCAGCAATATCGAGCAACTCAATCAGGTGAAAGAACTGAAAAAATTATCCGGTGAAATTGGCGTTTCATTAGTGCATCTTTCCTTGGCGTGGTGCTTGAAAAATCCCAATGTTTCTACTGTTATTCTCGGTGCAAGCAAAGTGGCGCAGTTGAAAGAAAATCTCCTTTGCTTTGATGCGCTGCCAAAACTTACCGATGACGTAATTACCCGCATCGAAGAGATTTTGAAAAATAAGCCAGTGGTTGCGGAGTATTAGGATTAAAAACAGCCTAATACTTTTATTTAACCACATAGATAAATAGTTGAGAGGTGGGAGGTGAGTGGTTGTTTGCTTACGCAAACATTACCATAACTCATTACTACTTAACCCCATCCAGTATCTTAAATATCTCGCGCAGGTCGGGCGAAAGCACAATTTCAATTCTGCGGTTTTTGCTTCTGCCTTCGGGCGTGTCGTTTGTTTCAACCGGAAACACCTCTCCGTGTCCGGCTGCCGTTACGCGCTTTGCATCTACTTTACCTTCGGTTATCAAAATATCGGTAACGCTTGACGCGCGCATCACACTTAAATCCCAGTTGTTTTTGATGTTGCCGTCAGGACTTTTGTAAGGTTTGTTATCGGTGTGTCCTTCTACCATAATACCGATGTCAGTTTGCTTGTTTAGTACCTCTGCAAGTTTTCCCAATGCTTGCTTGCCGCGCACATCCACATTGTAGCTGCCCGATTTAAACAACAATTTGTCGCTCATGCTCACATACACTTTTCCATCTTTTTGTGTAACGGTTAATTCATCGCTGTTAAAGCCAAGCAAGGCATCCGAAATTTTCTTTTTCAATGAACTTACCGCTTCATCTTTTTTGGCAATCAAACCTTCCAATTCATCAATGCGTTTTTGTTTTGCCGCAAGCGCATTGGCAAGTTCATCCAACTCTTTCGCCTTGATATTCAACTCTCTTTCTTTTTCTTTCAGCGCATCGCTCAACCTGCTCTTTTCATCCGTAGCTTTTGTAAGCAAATCGTCATAGCGTTTGCGCAGGTCGTTGTATTGCTTTTCGGCATCTGCTTTTTGTTGTTGCAGCTTTCTTTTGTCTAAACCCAATGCCGTAGTGTCGGCATTTAGTTTTGCAAGTAAGTCGTTCAACGATGCAATTTCTTTGTTGGCTTTATCCAATCTGTCCTGACAATCATTTCTTTCAGCCAAAAACTTAGAAGCCTGTGCTGTCTGTTCATCCAATTTCTTTTTTGAAACCAAACATGAGCTAAGCATAAAGCAACTCATCACCATAAAAAGTATATTCTTCATAACATAAAATTTAATGCGAAATTAGAGTTCGCAAGCTGCGATATGTACAGGTTTCTCCACTATGTTTTTGTGAATGAGCGGTTGGATGATTTGAAAATTAGAGCCAAGAACCAAGAGTCAAGAATCAAGACAGTTACATTTCTTGGTTCTAATCACGGCTGTTCCATCTGCGTAATCCAATAATCCGTGTAATCATCACTTGTGCATAATCATTGCTGCTACGCTCTAAAGTGCTTACCTTCGTCCTTCAACATTTACTTTGACTAAATACTTCATCTTTCTCCTCTCCTTGCTTTTTTCATTTTCAATGGATGCGCAGTCCAATGAATTTTACGAATTTCCATCAGCCTTTTCGCCTAATGGCGATACAAAAAATGACAGTTTCGGGCTTGTGCCCGGCAGCACCGCAACGCTTGAAAATATGAGCATTTACAATCGCTGGGGCGATGTGCTTTTTGATAATGTGCGCGATGCAAAAACACATTGGGACGGAAAATATTCAGGAAAAGAACAACCTGCCGGAACTTATCTGATGCGGGCACGTGTAAAATTACCAACAGGGGAAATGAAAGACGAAACCCGAATGATTAGTTTGATTCGGTAGTTTGTAAATAAAGTTGAAAGTTGAAAGTTGAAAGTTGAAAGTTGAGAGTTGAGAAGTGAGTTGAAATTCTCTGAGTCTTTGTGCCTCAGCGCGAAACATAAGTTTGCGTAAGCAAACACTCCATGTTCTCTGTGTGAAAATTCTATTTCCTTGTTGTTTTTCGCGCGCTGGCAGAAAGCCCGAACACGCCCAGCAGACCTCTTGTAAATTCTCTGATGATGGTTCTGCCCGCAGAGCTGTTGGCTACATCCGAAATAAATTCGCCCGCTTTGGCAATAGTAGAAGGCTCCTCTTTTTTGGGTGCGGTTCTGGCAGTTGTTTGTGAAGCAGGCGCAGGTTGGCTGTATGTATTTTCAATTTTCTTTGTAAGCATTTCATACGCACTTTCCCTGTCCACAACATCGTTATATTTCTTCACTAAAAACGACTTGTTGGTTATCCCACCGATTTCATCATCGGTCAATACATCCATGCGAGAGCGCGGAGCCTGCAACAACGTTGCTGCCAGTGGGGTAGGAGTTCCCTTTTCGCTCAACACCGAAACCAAAGCCTCGCCCATACCTAAGGAAGTAAGCAATTCTTCCGTTTTGTAATATTCGCTGATGGGATAGTTTTCTGCCGTCAGTTTTATCTGCTTACGGTCTTTTGCCGTAAAAGCGCGCAGCGCGTGTTGCACTTTCATACCCAATTGCGCCAACACACTGTCCGGCACATCCATCGGGTTTTGTGTGCAAAAGAAAATACCAACACCCTTACTTCTTATCAGCTTCACGATAGTCTCAATCTGCGACAGCAAAGCCTTACTTGCTTCATTAAAAATCAAATGCGCTTCGTCAATAAAGATAACCAGCTTAGGTCGTCCACTGTCGCCTTCTTCGGGAAAGGTAGCGTAGATTTCTGCCAGCAGGCAAAGCATAAACGTAGAGAATAATTTGGGCTTGTCCTGAATATCCGTAAGACGCACAATGTTCAGATAGCCTTTGCCATTTTCGTCCACGCGCGCCAAATCATCCACATCAAACGAACGCTCGCCAAAAAACTTCTCCGCGCCTTGTTGTTCCAGTTCTATCACCTTGCGCAAAATGGTAGCCGTTGTAGCAGTAGAAACCTTGCCGTAAATCTGCTCTGCTTCGTCCTTACCCTCGTTGGTTACATGGTTCATTACTTTTTTAAAATCCTTCAAATCCAGCAGCGGCAAACCTTTGTCGTCACAGTATTTAAAAATGAGTGCAACTACTCCTTGCTGCGTATCATTCAACTCCAGAATTTTAGAAAATAACACAGGACCAAACTCACTCACCGTAGCCCTCAGCCGCGCGCCTTTTTCATTACTTAATGTAAGAAACTCCACAGGGCAGGCGCTCGCCTGCCAGTTAATGCCAATGTGCACATGTCGCTCTTCAATTTTGGCATTGCTCGTGCCCGGTGCAGCCACACCGCTTAGGTCGCCCTTCACATCCATCATCAGGCAGGGCACGCCCGCGTGGCTTAGTTGCTCTGCAATTACCTGTAAGGTTTTGGTTTTGCCCGTTCCTGTTGCTCCGGCTATCAATCCATGCCTGTTGAATGTTTTTAGCGGAGCCTTCACCAAAGTATTCTGCAACGGACTGCCCTCAAATATCGCTGTGCCTAAAACAATAAATTCTCCCTTGAACCCATAACCCGAGTTAATATGCTCCTGAAAAGTTTCTTTACTTGCCATGCGACAATAATAATGAGATTAAGGTGAGTTATGAATTGTGAGAGATGAGAGATGAATGAAATTCTCTGCGCCTTTGCGTGAAACATAACCTCTTTGTACTCCGTGTGAAAAATCAAGCATTGCCTGTAATGACATAAATCACCTGCGATGCTGACCGTTCTGTGCAAACCCGATTTTCGCGGCTCGTACATTTGCGCCATAAAATAATCAATTATGAAAAAAAGAGAGGCAGTAAGCCACATAATGACAACCGATGTTTTCACCGTAAACGAAAGCGATAAACTGCACGAAGCGGTAGCTGTAATCAGAAGGCATAAAATCCGCCATTTGCCCGTGCTTGACGGCAAGCAGGTAAGCGGTATTTTAAGCCGAACGGATATTAACCGCCTCACTTTTGGCGCGTTGTTTGACAATCAGGAAGGCTCTGATGAAGCGGTGCTGGAAATGCTTACCATTTCGCAGGTGATGACGAGTAAGCCCCGCAGCGTAAGCCCCGACACTACGATTCGCGAGGTGGCAGAGATTTTTTCGGCAGAAGAATACCACGCTTTGCCTGTGGTTGAAAACGGAGAACTGAAAGGAATTGTTACTACTACGGATGTAATAAAATATATGCTTGAACAGTATTGATGCCGAATAAACAGCAATCTCAAAAGGGCAAAAAAGTTGCTTACACCTTTTCGCCCTTTTGCTTTTTTTAGAAGTCTGTTCAAACCATTTCAAAAAACTTTAGTCTTTTAGCACCGAAAACAAAAATGTACATGAACAAACTTTCTCTTCTCGGGCTTGGAATTTTTGCAACAGTTTCAGCCTTCAGCCAAAGCAGCAACGTAACTGCCGCTTGGAATTACATGAACTACTACAACAATGGCGATGGCGCTCAGAATCTCGACAAAGCCAAAGAAGCCATTGATGCGGCAGCTTTAAACGAAAAAACATCCATAGAACCTAAAACATGGTTCTATCGCGGGCAGGTGTATCAGTTGATTTTTTCTGATTCAACCCTGCGCCCGCAACACGATATGGCACATACCGAAGCCGTAAAAAGCTACAAAAAAGTGTATGACATGAACGACCCTAAATTCAAGCAATGGAAAGATTTTACAAAGTATCTTACTGCATTGGGACCCAACGCTTTCAATTCGGCTATCGGAGCTTACGAAACCAAAAACTATGCGCAGGCTTACAATTACTTCTATTCAATCTACGACATCAATACGATGTTGGAAGGCAAAGGCGAAAAACCAAATATCGAGTTGGATAAAGCCTTAGGCAACGCGGTTTTGAGTGCTGAAAATGCGGGCAAAACCGATGATGCCGTTAAAGCCTACAAGTTACTTTCTGAAAAATATCCTGATGCGAAATATGATTTGTTGTTGTCGCGCCTGCAAAAGAAAGCGGGCGACAAAACCGGAGCTATGGCAACCTTAGATGCTGCTATTGCCCGCTTTCCGCAAAACATTGACTTGGTGATTGACAAGTTGAACTTCTACATCGCTGATGATAAACACGAGCAGGCAATGGATATGTTGAACAAAGCCATCGCGCTCGACCCGAACAACGACCAGTTGTATTATGCACTTGGTACTGCTTACGAAAAGTTGAATAAAGGTGATGAGGCAAAAGCTGCTTATGAAAAAGCAATCTCTTTGAATCCGAAAAACTTTGGAGCAACTTACAACTTAGGTGCTTACTACTTTAATCAGGCTGGTGCTTTAAACGAAGCCATGAACAAACTTGGCTACAGCAAACCCGACCAAGTTAAGTATGAAGAATTGAAAAAGAAACGCGCTGAAATCTTCAAATCGGCAAAGCCATATTTCTTATCGGCTAAAGAATTGCAGCCGGATGATTCGGCTACGCTCAAAGCATTAAAGCAAATAGAATTGTACTCTGCCGAGTAAATTTTATGCACGGTTATTGTAAAGGCTGCTTCGCAAGAAGCAGCCTTTTTGTTTTGGAAAAAAAGACATAAGACGCAACCTTCTGTTATACAAACCCGTATGAACTAATCAACCTAAACCAAAATCATGACAATTGCCTTAACCCAACGAATTGAAAAAGAACTTATTTCGGGATGCACTTTTGTAAACGTTCGCAGTGCAATCGCAATCGAGCAGCGCAAGCAAAATGACAAAAAACTTTTTCGCGCCATGCTTTTGGGAAACGGGTTTCGCAACAAAGTCAAAATTTTCTT
>CAZSEG010000054.1:1563-3137 GCA_964605875.1 uncultured Chitinophagaceae bacterium | reverse complement strand
CAACCACCGAAGGCGAGCGCATGGTAGAAACCACCGTGTGGGCGTTCACCGAAAAATTCGTAATGCTCAAAGGCAATGTATTCATTCCGGTAGAATCAGTTATCAATGTTACTTTAGATTAACGTGAGCTATGGGTGAAAAAATAAGTGGTTATCCACCCTGTTTCAATCAAAATTTTAAACAAAACCTTACGATAAAGTTAAATGTTGGAAAAACCGTGAAGCGGAATACAACTAAGCGTCATTGATTCTATATTCGTTTTCGGTGAGGAAATTTTTCATAAAAATAGGTATGCTTTTTTTAGCTGTAAATACAATTACAGCACAAGAAGCAAATGAACCCAAGTTGATTCAGTTCAGCGGATTGGTAATGACTGCCGACAGTTTGGTGGCAGTGCCTTTCGCCAGCATTACTTTAAAGAACAGAACACGCGGCACATCTGCCAATGGCGAAGGTTATTTTTCTTTTGCCGCTCACGAAGGTGATACTATTTTTTTCAGCCACATTGGTTTCAGCACTGCGGCATATATTATTCCCGTAAATTTAGAAACAGAGAAGTATTCAGTGATTCAATTGATGAGCCGCACGGAATACTATTTAAAGCCAACTATAATTTACCCTTGGGGAAGCCGCGAGGCTTTTCGACAAGCGTTTTTAGATTTAAAAGCGCCTAACGACTTAGAAGAGCTTGCCCGCCAGAATCTTGAACGTGAAAAACTTATTGCCGCAGCAAAAGAAATGGAGCTAAGCGGTGACGAAGCCACCAAACGCGCTATGCAAACACGCGCTGTCAATTATTCTTACAAAGGTCAATTGCCTCCTCAAAATATTTTCAATCCTTTGGCTTGGGCGGAATTTATCCGCGCTTGGAAGCGGGGGGATTTCAAGAAGAAGGAGTGATTTGCGAAAGAGAGTGTACGCAGTTGCTCTTTTCAAATCTTCAAATCGCTCCATTTTCAAATTAACTTAGTCCATCAGGAAGGTAAATTTACCCATGTTTTTCAAGGCAATACCTGTGCCGCGCACCACAGCGCGCAGCGGGTCTTCTGCAACATGAACAGGCAGTTTTGTTTTCTGGCTGATACGTTTATCCAAGCCGCGCAACAATGCTCCGCCACCGGTTAAATACAATCCGGTTTTAAAAATATCGGCAGCCAATTCAGGCGGAGTTGTTTCCAATGCTTTCAAAATTGCCTCTTCAATTTTTGAAATGGATTTATCAATGGCGTGTGCAATTTCAGAATAAGAAACAATAATCTGTTTCGGAATACCCGTCATCAAATCGCGCCCGTTTACAGGAAAATCTTCCGGTGGACTTTCAATATCCGTAAGCGCAGAACCGACATTTATTTTAATCAATTCGGCAGTTCTTTCGCCAATCAACATATTGTGTTGCCTGCGCATATAATCCACAATGTCTAATGTAAATTCATCGCCTGCCACGCGAATACTTTGGTCGCACACAATACCGCTCAATGCAATTACGGCAATTTCGGTAGTGCCTCCGCCAATATCAATAATCATATTGCCGTTGGGTTCTTCCACATCTATGCCGATACCGATTGCCGCAGCCA
>CAZSEG010000054.1:0-1553 GCA_964605875.1 uncultured Chitinophagaceae bacterium | reverse complement strand
CTTTCACCGCGCGTTTTTCTACTTCCGTAATGCCCGATGGAATACAAATTACCATGCGGAAACGCGGAGGAAACAAAAACGATTTATTTTTAAAAATCATTTTTATCATCTCGCGAATCATGTTCTCCGCAGCCTGAAAATCCGCTATCACACCGTCTTTCAGCGGGCGGATAGTCTTGATGTTTTCGTGCGTTTTTTCGTGCATCAGCATTGCCCGTTTGCCTACGGCGATCACTTTATCGGTGCGTCTGTCTATTGCTACGATAGACGGCTCATCCACCACCACTTTATCGTTGTGAATGATAAGCGTGTTGGCTGTGCCGAGGTCTATCGCTATTTCCTGAGTTAAAAAATTAAATAAAGCCATTAGAAATTATCGTTGTCTGAGTTCTACCAAAAAAACGGACAAACGTAAACAAAGTTTTTCAGCCTTATTTAATTGTTATGCGAAGTTTAATGAAGGTTGTAAACCACTTTTCAACACTTGGCGGTTGGCAGTTTTTTGGTTGCCTAATAAAATAGAACTATAATAGCGCAAAAGCGTATAAACATCAAATACTCTCATGCGCAGTTACCTTTCATATTTCTTGATTTTTGTCTTATGGACATTCTGTGTTAATGGGCTTGCGCAGCCGCTTAAAGAAATTTTTATTCCGTTAGACCAACGCACCGAACTGCGCATAGAGCCACAGGTTGATACATTGGAAGAGGGAAAAGATTACCGTTTTTTTATTACGCTTGATAAAGACTATCGCATTGCGCAATCTTTTTTTGATAAAGGTTTGGCTACATTGCAGGATTCCATACTCACCATTCGCGCCAAAGCATCAAAACCGCGTGGTGCAGAAAAATCTATGCTGCGTTTTATCATTACTAATCTACAGAACACGCGCATTCTGTTGATGAAAGAGTACATTGTGAAAAGCGATGGCAGATTGTATCCTTTGGTTGCCAAGCCCAAAACAAACATTATCAAGCTGAATGATTTACAAATTGAACGGAATAAAACTTACAATAAAAAAGAGTTTGCCGACAAGCCTTTCGTGCAGTTTTACGAGAATGAATACAGCGATACTTCTAAGCGAATAAATGGTGTAAAAATGACTTTTGTAAAAGGCGATTTTCAAAAACACCTGAGCAGCGCAAACGATACTTTGAGCTATGAAATGCTGAAAGAAATCAAAAAAATACGGGGCAACACCACCGTGTTTTTATCAATAGAAATTCCGCAGCCGCGCAATAAAGTGAAGAACATCTGGAGCAGGTTTACGGTTACGGATTGATGTTGGGTTTTCAAAGTTCTTTTGAAGTGCAAACGAACATCCTTTATTGGCGCAATGATTGTTGCGCGGAATATGCCTTTCCATCGCATTTGCATTTTTTTATTGAGAACTCTGAAATTCAAAATGTGGCACTATGAACCACACAGGATAAATAGACATCTTCGGAAAATAACCCTTCGACTACGCTCAGGGTGACAGACCCCCTACGATAGAATTGTCAGTCTGAGAACTCCATTCCGCGCACGGCATACCTGTTGAAAATGACAATCG
>CAZSEG010000053.1:0-19482 GCA_964605875.1 uncultured Chitinophagaceae bacterium | reverse complement strand
ATATTGGCAACAATAACTGCCAGTTCCTTTCAAGTTTCATTATCAACGAGCCTTCTCCGATTGTGCTTACCAGCATCAACACCAATGCAAACTGCTTTGGTTCGCCAACAGGCGTTGTTGATTTGGTGGTGAACGGAGGCAGCGCACCATTTACTTATATTTGGAGCAACGGTTCTTCAACCGAAGATTTAGTAGGTGTTGCTGGTGGTGTTTACAGCGTAACAGTTACCGATGCGTTCGGTTGCTCGAAAACCGGAACGTTTGTATTGGGTCAGCCTGCGGCAATAAATGTGGCTGCATCATTGAACAATCCTAACTGTTCCAGCGGAACTAACGGCAGCATCTTCCTGAATGTTTCAGGCGGTTTAAGCCCATATCAGTTTGCATGGAACACGGGCGATTCAACCCAAAGCATCGTTAACCTTTCGCCTAATACATACAGCGTTACGATAACCGATGCAAACAATTGTTCAACGGTTAAAACATACTCGATTACTGCGCCTGCCCCTGTGGCGGTTACTGCCACCGGAACGGATGCCGATTGTGTGAATAACATATTGGGAAGCATTGATGCAAGCGTAACGGGCGGCACACCGCCATACACTTATCTGTGGAACAATTTCGCTACTTCAGAAGATATTAGCAATCTGTATGCAGGTAATTATGTGCTTATCGCAACTGATGCAAACGGTTGCACGGGAACAGTAAGCTATACAGTAAATGACCTTAGCAACAATATTGCCGTTACGGAAAATATTGACGGAGTTTCTTGTCCGGGCAGCACGGACGGTGCTATTGATGTAACGGTTACCGGAGGAACAACTCCTTATACTTTCACTTGGAGCAATGGTGCTGCAACTGAGGATATTTCAGGTTTAGCGGCAGGCAATTATTCGCTTACCGTTATTGATGCTTCCGGTTGCGGATTCTTCAAAGGCTTTATTATCAATGCGCCTGATTCTATCAATATTGCTGCGGTTGTAACCGATGCTACTTGTGGCGGAGGTCCTGACGGTGCAATTGATTTGACGGTGTCGGGCGGAGTTGGAAGCCCTTACGCATTCCAATGGTCTAATGGTGCTAACACAGAAGATTTGAATTTGCTTGCGGCAGGAACTTACACGGTTACTGTTACCGATGGCGGAGGCTGTATTCAATCACAATCATTTAATGTCAGCGCAAGCGGCACGATGGTTGTTACAGCGGCTGTGAACAATGTCGGTTGCACCAACGGCAGCACCGGAGATATTTTCCTCACCGTTTCGGGCGGCACGCCTTCTTACACTTACCTGTGGAGTACGGGAGCGGTAACGGCTGATTTGCTGAATGTTCCGCAAGGCAGCTATAATGTTTCTGTAAGCGATGCAGGAGGATGTATCAGAATTGAAACTATCAGTGTAACTCAACCTGCTCCTCTGCAAATTGTAAATCCGGTTGTTACCGATATTTTGTGCTTTGGCTTAAACACAGGTTCTATTGACATCACTGTGGTTGGCGGAACAGGAAACAGAACTTATTTGTGGTCTTCTTCCGAAACCACTGAAGATTTGTCGGGCAAAACTGCCGGAGTTTACAGCGTTGTTGTAACAGATTTGAACGGTTGCAGCGCAACAGGTTCATTTACTGTTGCTCAACCGAATGAAATCACTGTATCATCAACTGTTGCCAACGTTTTATGTAATGGCGGAACAGGAACAATAGCCTTAACTGTAACGGGCGGAACACCTGCATTAAGCTACCTGTGGAGCAATGGTGCAACTTCACAAAACCTTACAGATGTAGCTGGTACTTACACCGTAACAGTAACTGATGCAACAGGTTGTACTAAAACAACTACCGTAACCATCACTCAACCTGCCACAGCATTGAACGTAACAGGCACATCAACCGATGTTACCTGCAACGGATTATCAAATGGAACGGCAAGCATCAACGTAACAGGCGGTACATTGCCATACAGTTACTTGTGGAGCAATGGAGCAGTATCTCAAAATGTAACAGGTTTGGCTGCTAATACATATACCGTAACCGTAACAGACGGCAACGGTTGCACAGCAACAGCAAGTTACACCATCAATGAACCTGCCGCGCTTACCATAAGCGTTGTTGGCACGGATGTAACCTGTGCAGGCGCAGCGGATGGAACTGCTACACTTACAGTAGGAGGCGGCACAACGCCATACACTTTTGCATGGAGCAACTTTGCCAACACGCAAGATTTGAGCGGATTAAGCGGAGGCAAGTACATTGTAATCGTAACGGATGCGAACGGCTGTACCAAACGCGACAGTGTAATCATAGTTGAACCAACACCGATTGTACTTTCAACAGTTGTAACGAATGTATTGTGTAATGGCAATACAACAGGTGCAATTGATTTGACGGTGAGCGGAGGCGTTCCAAACTATACATATTCATGGACAGGCGGAGGTGCAACAGAAGACACAAGCGGTCTTGCTGCTGGTACTTACACCGTAACAGTAACTGATGCAACAGGCTGTTCAAAAACAACAACGGTTATTATCACTCAACCGGCAACGGCATTAAACGTAACAGGCTCATCAACCGATGTTACCTGCAACGGATTGTCGAACGGTACGGCAAGCATCAATGTAACAGGCGGTACATTGCCATACAGTTACTTGTGGAGCAATGGAGCAGTATCTCAAAATGTAACAGGTTTGGCTGCTAATACATATATCGTAACCGTAACAGATGGCAACGGTTGCACAGCAACAGCAAGTTATACCATCAATGAACCTGCTGCACTTACTACAAGCGTTGTTGGCACGGATGTAACCTGCGCAGGCGCAGCAGACGGCACGGCTACGCTTACAGTAGGAGGCGGCACAACGCCATATACTTTTGCATGGAGCAACTTTGCGAACACACAAAATTTGAGTGGCGTTGGCGGAGGTAAATACATTGTAATCGTAACAGATGCGAACGGCTGTACCAAACGCGACAGTGTAATCATTGTAGAGCCGCAACCTTTGGTGATTAGCATAGTTTCAACAACCAATGTAAGTTGCAGTGGCGGCAGCAATGGCGCAATTGATATTGATGTAACAGGCGGTACAACGCCATACACTTATGCCTGGACAGGCGGTGGAACTTCGCAGGATACAAGCGGTCTTGTGGCAGGTGTTTACACAGTAACCGTAACTGACGGTAACGGCTGCACCAAAACACAAACATTTAATATAACCCAGCCGACACCAATTCAGGTAAGCGGAGTGATTAAAAATGTAAGTTGCGCTGGTGTGGCAGACGGAGCAATAACACAGGCAATAGTAGGCGGTGTTCTGCCATATACGTTTGCATGGAGTGTTCCGGCAAGCACGCAAGATGTTTCGGGATTAGCCGGAGGTTCATATACATTCACGGTAACGGATGCAAACGGTTGTACAGGAACTGCATCATACACGGTTGCAGAGCCTCAGCCTTTGACTTCAATAATTACCAAAGTTGATGTTGATTGTCCGGGTGCTGCCAATGGTTCAGCTACTGTAAATGTTACGGGAGGTACATTGCCATACAATTATTCATGGAGCAACTTCACCATTAACCAGTCTATCAATGGCGTAAGCGGTGGTCAATACTACGTGATTGTTCGCGATAAAAACGGTTGCGAATTGCGCGACAGCGTTGAAATTCTTGAACCTGCTCCGATTGTTATTACGGTTGATACTTTCAACAATGTAAGCTGTAACGGAGCTAATGACGGTTCTGTATCGGTGGTTGTATCGGGAGGTACGCAAGGCTATACTTACCTGTGGAGCGGCAATGCCGGAAACACGGCAAGCATTTCCGGTTTGGCGGCAGGTACATACACGCTTACAGTTACTGATGCCAACAATTGCACCAAAACTTTAACCGTAAATATTACGCAACCTGTGATTCTTTCATTGACAGGTGCCGGTATAGACGCTTTATGTAATGGCGCATCAAACGGTAAAGTTGATATTACCGTAGTGGGCGGAAACATTCCGTATTCATTCTCATGGGATAATGGAGCTACCACAGAAGACTTGAATAATGTTCCGGCAGGAACATATAATGTAACAGTTACGGATGCTGCGGGTTGCACAACCAACGGTTCGTTTACCGTAGGTGAGCCTACACCGATAGTTTCTTCGGTAGCAGTAACCGATGTTACCTGCTTTAATCAGAAAAATGGCACTGCTGATTTAACCGTGAGTGGCGGTACGCCTCCATATACTTTCTTGTGGAGTACCTTCCAGGGTTCTGAGGACATCACCAACTTGAATGGCGGTTTATACATTGTAATCATCACCGATAAATACGGTTGTGAAAAACGCGACAGCGCAGTGATTTTTGAACCGCAGCCGTTGGTGCTTTCTACCAATGTTCAGCAAATTTCATGCTTCAATGCAAATGATGGAGCTATTGATTTGACAGTAGTTGGCGGAACAGTGCCTTACAAATACTTATGGAGCAATGGCGACACAACTCAGGATTTATCTCAATTGAGCGGTGGATCCTACTCTGTAACGGTTACTGACCTGCAAGGTTGTTCGGCTGTTACTTCTGCGGTAATTGCGAATCCATCTATGCTGAATACCAATGCTTTGATTAAAACGCCAAGATGTTCGGGTGAAAGCAACGGAAGCATTGACCTGATTGTTTCGGGCGGAACGCCTCCTTATTCTTTCAACTGGAATAACGGCTTTGCAGCAACGGAAGATTTATTCAATATTCCATCAGGAATATATATTGTAAGCGTTACCGATGCCAAAGGCTGCACAACTACAGATACAGTGGATGTTTCTCAACCGTTGCCGCTTTACACCACAGGCTTTGTGAAACAAGTTTCATGCTTTGGATATGGCGATGGATTTATTGACATCACAGCCTACGGTGGTACTTTACCTTACTTCTTTGAGTGGAATACAGGTCCGATAACAGAAGACTTGGGTTCGCTTTCGGGAGGTACATATACTGTTACTGTAACGGATGGTAACGGTTGCACGGTAAATGCACCTTACATGGTTTACGAGCCTCAGAAATTGGTGGTGGGTGTGCTTAAAACAGACGCGCTTTGTTTTGGCACAAACACAGGAACTGTTACATCGGTTGTAACGGGCGGTATGTATCCTTATTACTATTTGTGGAGCAACTTTAGTGTGGATTCGTTCCAAACCGGAGTGGGCGCAGGCAAATACGTGGTGGTGGTTACCGACTCTAACTACTGCCGTGCGGTGGATTCGGCAATTGTGAATCAACCTACACAAATCGTGCTTACGGCAAATGTGCTGGATGCGAAATGTAACGGTGTGAATGACGGCAGCATTGATGTTACTGTTGTTGGCGGTGTAGCTCCTTACACTTATGCGTGGGCGCACGGAGCAATTACAGAAGATTTAACCAATGTAGCGGCAGGCACTTATACTTTGGTAGTAACGGATGCTACGGGATGCACCGCAACGGCAACTTACACGGTAGGGGAGCGCGCTCCGCTTTATACCAATATCAGTGTAAGCAATCCTGTGTGTGGCGGTGGCAACACCGGCTTTGCATCGGTGGTGGTTACGGGCGGACAAATTCCGTACACTTACTCGTGGAACACTACGCCTGTGCAAACGGGAGCTACTGCAACTACGCTTAAATCGGGTGTGTATGTGGTATCTATCACCGACCAATCGGGTTGTGTGAAAACAGATACTGCTACGCTGGTTGAGCCGAATGCAATTGTTGTTACAACCAACACTACGGCTTCTAAATGCGCTAACACAGCTACCGGAAAAGTTACGGCATCTGTAACGGGCGGTGTTGCGCCTTACGTTTATGTGTTGAACAACGTAACACAATCATCGAATGAATTTGTTGGTTTGGAGCCGGGAACTTACACCTTGTTGGTGCGTGATGTGAATGGTTGCGAAGGCGTTAATACTTTCACCATCAATTCGCCAAATGCTATTTCGGTAGATTTGACTACCGACAAACAGGTGATTTTGAGTGGCATGAAAGTGCAGCTTAACGCAGTTACTACTTCAACCAAAAATGTAACACATCACTACTGGAGTCCGTTGTCTTCAATTGACTTTACAGATTGTGGCGGTTCGGGTAATTGCAGCAATCCTTATGCAGCACCTACTTCTACTACAACTTACACAGTGGTTGTGATGGATGAAGATTCCTGTACAGCATCAGATACTGTGCGTATCGAAGTCAGCATTGCAGAATCTGCGTTTATGCCTACGGCTTTCTCGCCAAACGGTGATGGATTGAACGACAGGTTTACATTTGACATTCTTGGCGGAATAGAAGCCGAAGTGCGCATTTTCGACCGTTGGGGTAACTTACTGTACGAAAACCTTAACCAGTTGAACGGTATTGACAATTTAGATTCATGGGATGGAACCTTTAAAGGTGCTCCGGTTGAATACGATACTTATGTGTATCAGATGCGCGTGAAATACTTTGATGGTGCTGTCAAAGACATGACCGGAACTATCGCAGTGATGAAATAGTTCCTGAACTGAATAAAAACTTCAAAAGCCCGTTTATCGAAAGATGAACGGGCTTTTTTATCTTCTTTTTAATGGATAATTGATAATGGCTTAGCGGTTCGGTTTTATTTTTTGCCACAGATGCACAGATAATTTTTTCATCTGTGCATCTGTGGTATATTATCTTTAGTGCGGTGTTGTTCAATTGCTGAACTGCAATTCCGTTTCAGAAGCATTTATACCGTTTAGACATTTGTAATAGTCCAATTTTGATTGCATCAAATTGAACTAAACAACAGTCAGAACGGTATTACTATTGTAAACATTAAAGCCTTTCAGGCTAATTTTAATGTACAATTAGTATTATATCTTCACCCGCAGAAAAACAATCCATCACGATTTCACCAAACGCATGAAGCACATTTTATCCGCGCTTATACTGTTTCAATCGCTGTTTATTTTTTCCCAAACAACAATAACAGGAACGGTGCGCGATGCCGACACCAAAGACGGTATAGGCAGCGCGGTGATAAGAACAGAAGGGAAACGCACAACTGTTACTAATGCAAGCGGTCAGTTTAAAGTGAATGTGGAGCCGGGGCAAGTGGTGATTGGCGTTTCGTACATGGGCTATAAAAACAAAAAAGATACCATCGCTATTGCAGCCGGAGAAACCAAAAACATTACCATAGAACTGCGCTCGCAAAGCATACAACTGAATGAAGTTGTTACTTCAAGTTTTTACAAAAAAAATGCTGCGAAAGAAAGCGTGAGCATGGAAGTAATCACCAAAACGCAAATCAAAAATACCAATGCAAACGAACTTGGCGATATAGTGGCAAAAACACCCGGAGTGTTGGTGCAGGACGGGCAGATTTCTATTCGCGGTGGCAGTTCGTTTTCTTATGGCGTAGGTTCAAGAACCGCTGTGCTGGTGGACAATCTGGGCATGACCAGTGCCGACCTTGGCGAAGGACAAAACAAAATGGTTCCCGTAGAAAACACCAAGCAGGTAGAGGTAATTAAAGGCGCATCATCTGTGATTTACGGCTCTTCGGCATTGAACGGCATTGTGAATGTTATCACCGAGTGGCCCAAAGAAACCGAACCGAGAACTGACATTGACATCAACACCACTTTTTTTGATGCGCCCAAAGAACCCAAACAACGTTGGTGGGTTGGCGGCACGCCCTTTGGCATCAACGCAAATATCAATCATCAGCAAAAGATAAAAGACCTGCAATTGGTTGCCGGAGGAAACATCACCGGAGCGATGGGTTTTCTGCAAAGGTCTAATGAATTTCGCTTCCGGTATTTTTTGAAAACCCGCCACCTGAACCCCAAAATTGAAGGATTGAACTATGGTGTGAATTTCAGCCAGATGTATGAGCGCAGCGACAGGTTTTTTATAGGCGCAGACATGGATACAAACGCGCTGCATTTTAAAGTCGGCTCGAATGACAAATACGTGCGAACCAGTATTGACCCGCATATTTCTTACCAAAGCGCAAAAGGACACCGCGCCACTTTCAATATGCGCTACATCAATATTTGGCGACAAGGAAACGGAACGGATGTCAGCGCAACTTCACATAGTCTGGAGTTTCAGCCACAGTATCAATACACACATCGAAACTTATTGGTCATTACAACCGGAGTGCCGTTTTCAACCGGATTTTCGATAAGCAATTTGTATCCGGGAGTAAGAAAAAATTTCAACGCAGCTTTGTATGCGCAAGCCGAAATCAACTATAAGTTTTTGAGTTGGACGGGCGGTGTGCGCTACGAAGCGGTAGGCGTAGATACTTTTGTGGAAACCTCGAAACCTATCTTTCGCACGGGCATAAATCTTCGCGCGGGCAAAGCATCTTTTTTCCGCGCATCGTGGGGGCAGGGCTACCGCATTCCGGCTATTGGCGAGCGTTTTGTTGCTGCCGAATTTACGCAAGGCATTTATGTTATTCCAAACGATACACTCAAAACCGAAACGGGTTGGAATCTTGAATTTGGTTTCAAACAAGGCTTTCAGGTGAAAGAATGGAAGGCATACATTGATGCCGCATTCTTTTGGCAGGAATACAAAAATTTCGTGCAGTATGAGTTCGGGATTTTTCCGAATGAATACAGAAATGGCGCACCAATTTTTCCAAATATTCCGTCACCATATCTCACGCCCGATGGCAGACCGGGAATATTCGGTTTGAGAGCGGAAAACATAGTAAATGCACGGGTTGCGGGCTATGAATTATCCATTGCAAGTCAGGGGAAAATCGGCAAAGTTGGTTTACAGATTCTTGCAGGATACACCTACACATATCCGGTTAGTTTATCCGATACAACAGCAGATGCAAAACGGGATGTGCGCAACATCGGCAACTATCTCCGCAACTTCTTTTTGCTGAATGGCAGGGCTGCCGATTCCATTGAATCTTCGCAAATGCTGATGTTCCGTACACGACATCTTTTCCGTGCCGACATGGAAATAACTTATTGGAAAGCATATTTGGGCGCAACAATGTATTATGGAAGTTTCCCCGACCAAATTCCAACTTTATTTACTGCGGCTGCTTCGTTTTTATTTAATGGCGGTATTAAATCTTTAGACGATTATGTTGTTAAGCATAAAGGTGGCGACTTTGTTGTTGACCTCCGAGCCGGCATAAACATCACCGAAAAATTCAAAGTTGGTTTTATTGTAAAAAATGTAGCCAATCATTTTTACTCGCTACGTCCGGGCAAGCCCGAACCGCACAGAAATTTCACCTTGCAGTTGAGATATACGCTTTAATGTGAGTTATGGATTATGTTACAACTATAAAATTTTAACCACGACTTGTTCCGTAAAGCGGAATAGATACATAGTGTTGCGAGTTGTATTTGTTTGCGTAAGCAAACGCTCTGTGTTCTCCTTTACTCTGTGTGCAATCAAAAAGATTAAAATTTACATAGCCAAAACAAGTTTTGGACATAGCCCGCTTCGGAATCAACTATGTATCTATGTGGTTAAATGAAAGTATTTAGTCGTTTTTATGTTCTGTAAACAGGCTCGCTGTATGCCAAATCCGCAAAGTCTTTTGTGTGAAACTTCGTCAATGCAAGTTGCATCAAATGCTTTGAGCCGATAACATTTTCGTGCAAAATTTGAAGTTGCGATTTGTATGCTTCAAACTTAAAAGCGCCTGTACCTGCAACGATTGCATTCAGTTTTTTTTCTGAAAGATGTTGCGTTATTTCATCAATGCTGTTGCAATTGGTTTTATTCAATTCGTTTAATGAGCTGTCAAAAATATTCCAGTAAACATCATTTCTTCTTGCATCTAAAACAGGAACAAAAAATATGTTTTCGTCCTTTACAATTGCCTGCATACCTGCCGCCATCGCCTGCAAAGTATTCACTAAAATAAGCGGAAGATTTGCCACGTAACAAATGCCTTTCGCGGTAGAAAGACCAATGCGCAAACCTGTGTAAGAGCCGGGTCCTTCGCTCACTGCAACTGCGTTCAAATCTTTTATGGAGAAATTATTTTCCGCAAGTAATTGTTGAATCATCGGAGCTAACATTCGCGCATGGCTGTTGGCGGTTTCAGCTTCTTTTGATGCAATTAAATTTCCACCGCTTGCAATGCTTACCGAACAAACCGGTGTGGCGGTTTCAATATGAAGAATTAAAGGATTATCCATTTTAAAAGCAAGAACAGTTTATGCAAACTATTTCAGCTCAATCTGCATTTGCTTCATCAACTCTTCAACGGCTTTGCGCTGCTCATCGGGCGACATATTTTGAATGTCTTTCAGTTTTGAAACATCAATAGAACCCGACATACCCGGAACTATTCCGCCTTTTTCGTAACCGTTCAAACTGAACAAATCTTTCTCCAAAGTTTTTTTCTCTGTTTTTACTAAATCAATCTGAAAGCTGCGCCCGCCCTGACTTGCCAACACGCGCACCGGAAATCCCGCTGCGCCCTTTGCTTCCAACGCTTTATTCAAATTGTCTTTTCCTGTGTATTGAGTTTTCACTTTTGCAAAATCCGCATAACCCGCAATGTCGGTACTCGTCCACATATCCTGCAATTCTTTTCCGCCTTTGAGTTTAATCTTTACGTGCGTTGCGTTGTAGCCGTTTACTTTTTCTTTGCCGACAACAGTAATCTCGTATTCGCTTTGTTTGTAGTCCGTCCATTCATCGCTGTTATCGGTAATAATTTCTGTGTAAGTTTTTGATGCGGTACTCAGCATATAAATTTTATTCGGCTCGCTGCTCAAATACAAAGCCGCCAAATCTTTAGGCATAAAACCCGCCATTTTTCCTCCCGAAAAATTCATTTCGCTGCGGCTGTTGCCGTCTTGCGCAAACACTTTCATATTACCCGACAAACCTTCGCTTTCGCTGCTTAATTTAAACTCTAAAAAGTAACCTTGCGAAAATGCAAAGGTTGAGAGGAATGTGGAGAGGAGAAACAGATACTTCATAAATTTTTATTTAGGTTACGAATAAAACGAAGCATTTGAAATTCACCACTATAATTGCACGTTTTAATGAAATTTTATGCCCGATAAAAATATTCTTGAAAAGTATGCCCGCCTTTTGGTGAACTATTGTCTGGAGGTGAAGCATGATGATAAAGTCTATATTACTGCATCTTATTTAGCCGAGCCTTTGCTGCGCGAAGTGATAACGGAAGTGTATAAAGCGGGCGGACATCCCGTGCTGAATGTTGAATTAAATTTAGGCAATGCCAATGTGCTTACTTATGGTGATACACATCAGTTGCAATGGATAAATCCTGCACGAAAAATTGCAATGGAAACATTCGATTGCTACCTGAATATTCGCGCTCCGTTTGAAAAAGGCGATGATGAAAAAGAACCCGTAAACACCGAAAAATATCAGATTTTTCAGGAGGCTCAACGCGCATTAAATCAATTGTATTTTGAGCGAACAGGCAACGGAAGTATGCGCAGATGTTTGTGTCAATATCCAACGCAGGCAGGTGCAGAAGATGCAGAAATGGCATTGGAGGAATATGAAAAATTTGTTTTTCAATCGTGCTATTTATTTGATGAAAACCCTGTTGAAAAATGGTTAGAAGTACGTGCTACACAAAAAGCGTATGTGGAGCGTTTAAACAAGGCGGATAAAATTCATTACAAGGGTCCGAATATTGACATGACTTTTTCGGTAAAAGGACGAACTTGGATAAACAGCGATGGTCGCGCCAACATGCCAAGCGGTGAAGTTTTCAGCGCACCGATTGAAGACAGCGTGAATGGCAAAGCCTATTTTTCTTACCCTACGATTTATATGGGTAAAGATGTTGAAGGCGTTACGCTCGAAGTAAAAGATGGCGAAGTAATTTCATGGAGCGCTGAAAAGGGACAGGATGTTTTAGATA
Organism: uncultured Chitinophagaceae bacterium; assembly: GCA_964605875.1. Lineage (GTDB taxonomy): Bacteria > Bacteroidota > Bacteroidia > Chitinophagales > LD1 > UBA7692. The sequence continues at coordinate 7,613 of CAZSEG010000053.1, read as the reverse complement.
AAGTTTTCAGCATACCGGGTGCGCGCAAATGGGGCGAAGTTGCCGTGGGCACGAACTATAATATTCAACGCACTTCACGCAATATTTTGTTTGATGAAAAAATTGGCGGCAGCATTCACATGGCAGTTGGTCAATCGTATAAACAATGTGGTGGTTTAAATGAAAGCACCGTGCATTGGGATATGATAACCGACATGAAAAATGGCGGTGAAATTTGGGCGGACGGTGAATTGATTTATCAGAATGGACGGTTTTTGATTTGAAGCAGTTATTGCATTAAATCTGTTTGATTCAGTTCAAATTATTTCCGGTTCAAATTTTTCTGCTGCTATATTCGCAACAATAATCATGTCAGAAAAAGTTACGCCATACAACGATACCAACCGCACCAAGAAAGCGCAGGTGGAAGAAATGTTCGACAACATTGCGCATCGCTATGATTTTCTGAATCGCTTGCTGAGTTTAGGTATCGACAGAAGCTGGCGCAAAAAAGCAGTAAAATTTATTGCAGAAATTCAACCTAAAAAAATTCTGGATGTTGCTACGGGTACAGGTGATTTTGCTTTTGAATCCTTATCGGTAAATCCCGAAAAAATTATCGGCTACGACATCAGCGAAGGTATGTTGCAATACGGCAGAAAGAAAGCCGAAGAAAGCAACACAGCCCACATTGTAGAATTTGTAAAAGGCGATAGCGAAAGAATGGAGTTTGATGACAATTCTTTTGATGCCATCACAGTCGGTTTTGGTGTGCGCAATTTTGAATATCTGGAAGAAGGTTTAAAAGAAATTTATCGCGTTTTAAAACCCGGTGGCAGGTTGGTAATTTTGGAAGTGAGCCTGCCGCACAATGCTGTGGTGCGTTTTTTCTACGACATTTATTTCAGTTATATTTTACCAACGGTTGGCAGAATTTTTTCGCGCGATGTGCGCGCTTATACTTACCTGCCCGAAAGCGTTCGTGCATTTCCGCAGGGCTTGGCTTTTACGGTAATTTTAGTCAATGTCGGCTTTGCAAATGTTGCATGGAATCCTTTAACGCTCGGTACTTGCGCCATGTACACGGCAGAGAAATAAATTTTGATATTTCGTATCCTGTTTTGGTTTTTCATTTACCCTTTCACGATGCTTTAATATAATATCGCAGCATGAAGATTTTAATGGTTTGCATGGGTAACATTTGCCGCTCGCCAATAGCGCATGGTTTGTTGCAGCATAAAATTGAACAGCTTGGTTTGAACTGGCAGGTGGACTCGGCAGGTACAAGCGGTTTTCATAAAGGAAAATTGCCTGATAATCGCGCAATTAGTTGTATGAAGAAGTACGGAATTGATATTACTTATCAGCAATCGCGCCCGTTTACAAAAACCGATTTTGCAGCATTTGATGTAATTTATTGCATGGACAAAAACAACTATTGGGATGTTCGCGCACTGGCAGAAAATGAAATTGATGAAAATAAAGTGTTGCTGATTTTGAATGAAGTAACGCCCGATTTAGATGCAAGCGTACCCGACCCATACTATGGCAGTGGTGATGGCTTTGAGCACGTTTACAAAATGTTAGACAAGGCAACCGATAAGATTATTGAGAAATATAAATGATGACCAACTGATATGAGCGATAACAAAAAAATAAAACCTGCACTCAGCAAAGGCACGCGCGATTTTTTGCCCGAAGAAATTGCCAAGCGCAATTTTCTTTTTGACACCATCAAAAAAGTATTTCTGAAATATGGTTTTCAGCAAATAGAAACGCCTGCAATAGAACGCTTAGAAACGCTTACAGGAAAGTATGGCGAAGAAGGCGATAAGTTGCTTTTTAAAATCCTGAACAGCGGTGATTTTCTAAAAGATACTCCGGCTGATTTGCTTGCTGAAAAAAACTCGCGCGAAACGCTGAAACATATTGCTGAAAAAGGTTTGCGCTATGACCTTACCGTGCCTTTGGCGCGTTATGTGGTGCAGCATCAGGAGCATTTGGCATTTCCTTTCAGAAGGTTTCATATCGGTCAGGTGTGGCGAGCCGACAGACCGCAAAAAGGTCGTTACCAAGAGTTTTATCAGTGCGATGCAGATGTGATTGGAAGCGAAAGTTTGTATAACGAAATAGAGTTGGTTTCAATTTTTAGTGAAGTATTTCAGGCATTGAAATTTGATAATGTGGAACTCAAAATTTCTAACCGGAAAATTCTTGCGGGCTTGGCGGAAGTGATGCAAGCCGAAGATAAATTTACTGCGCTCACCATTGCTATTGATAAGTTAGATAAGGTTGAAAAAGTAAAAGTTTTAGCCGATTTACAGTTGGATGGTTTTAATGAAAATCAATTAAAATTATTGAATGAATATTTGAGCATCAGCGGCAGCAACGATGAAAAACTTGCGCAGCTAAAAACATATTTTTCTGCCAATGAAACTGCTCTTGCAGGAATTAGAGAATTGGAATTTGTAATCAACGCCTCCCACCTCTCACCCTTCACCTCCCACCTCTCTATTGACCAAACACTTGCTCGCGGTTTGAACTATTACACAGGCTTTATTATTGAAGTGAAAAATCACAGCGGCAGCCTGCGCAGCAGCATTGGCAGTGGTGGTCGTTACGACAATCTTACAGAAATGTTTGGCGGACGGAATATGCCCGGAGTTGGCATCAGCTTTGGCATTGAGCGCATTTACGACATTATGGAAGAGTTGAATCTTTTTCCTGCCGATATTACACAAGGCACAAAAGTTTTACTTGCATATTTTGATGAGCCTTCACAACAATACGCTTTTAATGTGTTGCAACAATTACGTGCTGCGGGTATTCCTTCCGAGATGTATCCATCGGTTTCAAAACTTGCCAAGCAATTAGATTACGCCAACAAAAAGAAAATTCCTTTTGCCATCATCATCGGCAGCGAGGAAATGCAAAGCGGTTTGCTGACATTCAAAAATTTGAATGAAGGAACGCAGCAGAAAAGTGAAATCAATACAATTCTTCAACAACTCATATCTACATTTTGAGCAACCGAATCCTAAAACTTGCTTATCCGGTGAATATTCCCATTTATTAAGCGTTGCTCAATTATCTTATCAGTGTAACTGACCCTTTATATTTTTTGCCGAGCCAACCTTTTTTCAGCCTCCCATGCTCCTTTTTCCTTCTTTTGCCATATATGCGTATTGCCTTTGATGCCAAACGTGCATTGAATAATACTTCGGGTTTGGGGAACTACAGCCGCACCTTGCTGAATGGCTTGATGGAGGCTTTTCCCGAAAATGAATACCATTTCTTTTCACCCAAAGTGAATGAAACGTTGCTTGCAGAATTGCACGGCTCGTTTTCTATGCAATTACCCGAATCAACTTTGCACAAAACCGTTCATCCGCTTTGGCGCTCCTTTGGTTTATCAAAGCAATTGCACAAAAAACGCGCAGACTTGTATCATGGTTTGTCGAATGAACTGCCATTTAATGCGTACACTTTTCGCATGGCAAAAGTGGTAACTATCCACGACCTGTTGTATCTCTATCACCCCGAAGACTTTCCTTTTATAGACAGAAAAATCTACCGCCTCAAAACATCCTACGCCTGCCGCAACGCAGATGTGATAACGGTGAACAGCCTGCAAACAAAACAGGATGTAATTCGCCTGATGAATGTGCCGGAGAAGAAAGTTGTGCCGGTGTATCATGCAGCGCATCCGCGATTTTTGCTTCCCGCCACTTCCACACAAATAGATGAGGCAAGGCTGAAATATAAATTACCTGCATCATTCATTTTGCAAACAGGTTCTTTTTTGGGCAGAAAAAATCACTTGCGCACGCTCAAATCATTTGCGGCTATTGCCAATAAAACAGATTGTCATTTAGTATTTACGGGAAATGGCGGCAGCGAACTGAAACGCATAGAAAACTACATCGCGCAGCATCAGTTACAATCAAAGGTGCATATCGTCAAAAACATTGCTGCTGCTGATATGCCCTTGGTGTATCGCGCAGCAAAGGCAGTTATTTATCCTTCAATAAACGAAGGTTTTGGCTTGCCGGTTTTGGAAGCGTTTGCAAGTAATGTGCCTGTGATAACCACTGCCGGAAAATGCTTTGCCGAAGTTGCGGGAGATGCCGCTGTGTTTGTTGACCCGTTGAGCGAAAACGATATTGCAAAAGCAATGACGGAAGTTCTTGAAAACAATTCGTTGCGCGAAAAACTGATTACCGCAGGCAACGCGCGCCTGCCCATGTTCAGCAGTCAAAAGCTGGCAACAGGCACTATGAATATTTACAAAAATCTTGTTTGAAAAAATGCAGGTTTGCATGGCAAACAACAAACGGAACTGAATGAATTTTCTAATAGCAGGACTTGGAAATATTGGCGAAGAATACATGAACACCCGCCACAACATAGGCTTTGACGTGGCAGATGCTTTGGCAAAAAAAGCGGAAGTGAATTTTAATTTAGACCGTTTGGCATTTCATGCGCATTACCGTTCGCGTGGCAAAAATATTCATGTAATTAAACCGACAACATACATGAACCTAAGCGGCAAAGCTGTGCGCTACTGGATGACAGAATTGAAAATTCCGCAACAAAATTTATTGGTGGTGTTGGATGATTTGGCGATTCCGTTTGGCTCGGTGCGTCTGCGTGGCAAAGGCAGCGATGGCGGGCACAACGGTTTGAAAGATATTGACGCAACACTTGGCAACGGTAACTACGCAAGGTTGCGTTTTGGCATTGGCGGCAACTTTCCCAAAGGCGCGCAAGTGCATTATGTGTTGGGAAAATGGACTGCCGATGAAGCCAGGCAAATGCCCGATTTAATTCTGAAATCCTGTGATGCGGTGAACGCTTTTATGTTTGAAGGCTTAGAGCGTGCAATGACGAAATACAATAAATAATTTTCAACAAAAGCAAGAAAAGAAACTCTCTTTTCCCGAATGAAAAATTTCATGGACATTTGCCGCCACTTATGCAGGAAGTATTCGATAAAGCCAATTCAATTTTAGAGGAAATAAAACAAGCGCAACCCGCCAATGCCGAAGCGTTGGAGCAGTTCCGCATTCAATATTTGGGCAGCAAAAATGTGTTGAAAGATTTGTTTGGCGCGATGGCGCAGTTGCCGCCCGAGCGCAAAAAGGAATACGGGCAATTGATGAACACCCTGAAAACCGAAGCCGAGCTGAAGTATGAAACTTTAAAGCAAAGTCTTGAAGGCGATACCAAAAAGCAAAGTACCGCAGCGGTGGATGTAACTGCGCCTGCCTACACTTTTAAAGCAGGTACGCGCCACCCCATCAGCATCATCCGCAACAAGATGATTGAGATTTTCAGCCGCATTGGTTTCACCGTTGCCGAGGGACCTGAAATTGAAGACGACTGGCACAACTTCACCGCGCTGAATACGCCCGAAGACCACCCCGCGCGCGACATGCAGGACACTTTTTTTCTTGATAACACCATGCAGCACATGCTGCGCTCGCAAACTTCAACGGTGCAAATCAGGGTGATGGAGCAGCAAAAGCCGCCCATCAGAATTATTTGCCCGGGGCGTGTTTACCGCAACGAAACTATTTCGGCTCGCGCGCACTGCACTTTTCACCAGGTGGAGGGTTTGTATATTGATACCGATGTGTCGTTTGCCGACCTCAAGCAAACCATGCTCTACTTTGCGCAGGAAATGTTTGGCAAAGATGTGCAGGTGCGTTTTCGCCCTTCGTTTTTCCCGTTCACCGAGCCGAGTGCCGAAATGGACATCAGTTGTTTTGTATGCAACCAAAAAGGTTGCCCTGTTTGCAAGCAGAGCGGCTGGGTAGAAATAGGAGGCTGCGGAATGGTGGATCCTGCCGTGTTGGAAAACTGCAAGATTGACTCCGAAGTTTACACAGGTTTTGCATTCGGAATGGGTATCGAGCGCATCACTATGTTGAAATACCGCATCAACGACCTGCGCCTGTTTTTTGAAAATGATGTGCGGTTTTTGAAGCAATTTGAGAGTGCAGTGTAAGGGATTTAACCATAAAAAGACATCCTTATAGAGTAAAAGGATACACTTTTAAAGCAAAAGGGTATCCTTACGGAGCAAAAAGATACCCTTTTAAAGCAAAAAGATTCCCTTATGGAGTAAAATGGTTTCCTTTTAGAGCAAAAAGATTCCCTTATGGAGCAGAAGGATTCCGTTTTAAAGCAAAAAGATTCTCTTATGGAGCAGAGGGATTCCGTTTTAAAGCAAAAGGGTATCCTTATGGAGTAAAAGGATTCCATTTTGGAGCAAAGGGATTCATTATAACAACTAAAAAATACAGTTTTTAACTTAAAAATAGTCTTGAGCATGAGTAACATTAAGAAAATAGCAGTTTGCGGAGCCGGAACCATGGGCGCTGGCATAGCACAGGTTTTTGCCCAAAATAATTTTGAGGTTTTACTTTTTGATTTGAATGAAAATCAAACCAAAAAGGCTATCGAAGGCATCGAAAAAAACCTGAGTGTAGCGGTTGAAAAAGGCAAGCTGAAAGCCGAAGAAAAAGCTGCCGTTATTTCAAAAATCAAAACCACTTCTGTTTTGGCAGAAGTAAAAGCCGATTTAGTGATTGAAGCCATCGTTGAAAAATTAGAGGTGAAACAGGAACTGTTTGCAACGCTTGCCGCCAATAATCCGCCCGAAACAATTCTTGCTACAAATACTTCATCCATACCCGTAACCCGCATTGCCAAAGGCATTGCAAACCCAAGCCGCGTGTTGGGCATGCACTTTTTCAACCCTGCTCACCTGATGAAATTAGTAGAAATTATTGCAGGCGCGGAAACAAGCCCCGAAACCGTTAAAACGGTTTCCGAACTTACTAAAGCAATCGGCAAAACCCCTGCGCTGTGCAAAGATTCCCCGGGTTTTATTGTAAATCGCGTTGCCCGCCATTACTACGTTGAAAGCCTTAAAATATTGGAAGAAAATGCCGCTTCGATAGAAAACATTGATGCGCTTTTAGAAAGCGCGGGCTTTAAAATGGGAGCTTTTAAACTGATAGATACCATTGGCAACGACATCAATTTTGCCGTAACATCTTCGCTATTTGAATCCTTTCATCAGGATGCAAAATTCCGCCCATCGCGCATTCAGCAGCAAAAAGTGGACGCAGGGCATTTGGGCAAAAAAACAGGCAAGGGGTTTTACAACTATTAAATGAATTTGAAAATGAGGTGATTTGAAGATTTGAAGATGAAACAGCCCTTGCGCTTTACATTTTCAAATTATCTCATCTTCAAATCTTCAAATCAAATTTTTAAAATCCTTTCACCTATTTTTGCCGCATGAGCAAGATGGGAAAAGTGTTGGTGGCAATGAGCGGTGGAATTGATTCTACCGTAAGCGCGGTGATGCTGCACGAACAAGGTTACGAAGTAATCGGCATTACCATGAAAACATGGGACTATGCCAACAGCGGTGGCGCAAAAAAAGAAACAGGTTGTTGCAGCCTGGATTCTATCAACGATGCGCGTCAGGTGGCTGTGGAGTTGGGTTTCAATCATTATATCATTGACATTCGCGAGGAGTTCGGCAACTTTGTAATAGACAATTTTGTAGATGAATATTTGGCGGGCAGAACGCCCAACCCTTGTGTGCTTTGCAATAC
>CAZSEG010000052.1:17095-19494 GCA_964605875.1 uncultured Chitinophagaceae bacterium | reverse complement strand
TATTGTTGCGCGTATTGTTCGTCAGGAAGATATGCCTTTCTTAGAGGATGGCACTCCGGTGGATATTGTTTTGAACCCGTTGGGTGTACCTTCAAGGATGAACTTGGGGCAGATTTACGAAACCGTTTTAGGATGGGCAGGGCAGAAGTTAGGCTTAACTTTCGGCACTCCGATTTTTGACGGAGCTTCTTTGGATGAAATCTCTGATTACATCAAAAAAGCAGGTTTGCCTGAGTTTGGCTCTACTTACTTATACGATGGCGAAACAGGTATCAGATTCGACCAGCGTACAACCGTGGGTGTTATCTATATGATTAAGTTGATTCACATGGTGGATGATAAAATGCACGCGCGTTCTATCGGACCATACTCTCTTATCACACAGCAACCATTGGGCGGTAAAGCACAGTTTGGCGGTCAGCGTTTTGGTGAGATGGAGGTTTGGGCTTTGGAGGCTTACGGTGCGGCTAACATCCTGCAAGAGTTGCTTACCGTGAAGTCGGATGATATTATCGGCAGAGCGAAGGCTTATGAAGCTATCGTGAAAGGTGATAACATACCGGAACCAACCATGCCTGAGTCGTTCAACGTGTTAGTACACGAGTTGCGCGGTTTAGCATTGGATTTGAAATTCGATTAACAGTTACTGCCAATAGTCAAAGCTAAAAACGCGATTCCTGAAAAGGAGTCGCGTTTTTTGTTTACAGGCGAGGTGGTGGCGGGAGTTTCTCAAGAGAGGATGGAGGAAGACTTTGAACAACGGGCGTAAGCACAGTTTACGCCCTGATGAGCGAAAAGCTGTTTTAAATTTTCCTGATTCGTATTTTCCTTGTTGAGATGGTAATAAAATAGGGACTTTCCTGATTCGAATACTTCTCTATGGTTTCCAATACCGCGTTTTCAATTTGCGAATAGTTGGGTTGGTCGTAGCGCAGAAACACAACCGTGAGCTTGGGAATACCGTGAGCAAAAATCAATTCGCCAAAATCTTTATCTTCTGTAATTAAAATGCCTTTATGTTTTCTGGCTAATTCAGCTACTTCGGGGTCGGTTATCTGTGGGCATGATTCTGCTATTGACAGAACCGGATATTGTTTCTTACGCAACAATTCAATCCAATAACTTTCCAAATTTTCATCGGCAATTATCATGCGGCTTCGTGCAGTTCTTCGTTGGCTATTACATCGGCAGCATATTCAAACACAGCATTTATTTGCGCGGAGGTAAGCTGTGGGTAAGCGGCAAGCAACTGCTGCAAATTGTAACCGCCTGCAAGTTTGCGCATGATTAACTCAACAGTTATGCGAGTGCCTGCAATAACAGGTTTGCCTAACATTATTTGCGGGTTGCGTTCTATATATGTGTTATATTGTTTCATGCGTAGCTGATTTTGTATTCAATGAAGTGTTGCTAAAAACTTTACTACAAATATAACTATCTTGATTAGATAGTATAAAATCAAGATTTTGAGAGAAACGAAGTCGGAGACTTCTTTTTATAGAGCGTTCAAAGTCGCCCTGCGGAAGACTTTGAACAACGGGAAAACACGGATAAAAAAAGCGATGCCGTCTTTTTAAAAAGATGGCATCGCTTTGATAAGCCTGAGCCGACAGGGATTTTACTGCTTCACGAAACGCTTTACGGCTGTTTTGCCGCTGTATGTTTTGATGTGAATGAAGTAGGCTGCCTCTGCAAGGAAATCCGTTGCGAGTTGCAAGTTGTGAGTTGCGAGATTGGATTGAGTAATGACTACCCTCCCCAACACATCTGCAACCTGAACAGATGCCATTTCTTCATCACATTCAATCATCAAATCAGTTGTTGCGGGATTCGGATAAATTTTAAATCCTACATCGCTATAGCTTACATCCTCAATGCCCACTGTTGTAATATTCACCGCGCCAGATGTTGCGCTGCAACCGTTGGCATCTGTTACCGCCAGCGGGCTGTAGCCGTCTGCCTGAAATACCAGCTCAAGCAATTTTATATAAGACTCTTTTATTTGGGCTGTGGCTGTATCTAAACTTGCTGTATCTACATCCGGTAATTTTTCAATTGCTTTTTTAACCTGTTCCATAAATGCAGTTTCCTGAAATATTGGCGTAAATATTTCTTTCCTGTCCCCTGCCTGAACAACAACCTGATAGCTGCCGGAAATCAGCTTGTTTACTTCAAAACTTAACGGACTTGTGCCATCGCCTTGCCCGTTTGTAGTATCCTTTGTTTTTACTACTCCTGCAAATTGTTTTGAAAAAACTTTCAATTGTCCGTAGGACAGGCTGCTAAACAGCAGCAGCGAAAGTGCGAGTATTCCTTTTTTCATAATCATATTTTATTTTCTGCCTACTCTGAAATCCGCTTTTCGGCTTACGCGGGTTGGGGGACAATTCACTGTGGTT
>CAZSEG010000052.1:13138-17085 GCA_964605875.1 uncultured Chitinophagaceae bacterium | reverse complement strand
GGACTCGGTGGACATTTTTATTGGCGGATTTACCATTTTATCAACAGTCCCCGTCAGCGGGAAGGTAGAGACGCAATATTTTGCGTCTGTCAATTCTGGCGCAATTAAGAGACGCAAAATATTGCGTCTCTACGTGCCTTTTCATCTTCCAATCATCTACTCTACTCTTCCCTTCACGCTTACTTCGATGATGTCGCTTATTTCGCCCACTTCTTCATCTTTTAAAATGTAAGAGGCTTGATATTTCCACAAGGCAGATTGCCCCTGAGCGGGCAGAGGGTGCTTGTCTAAATAATCGGGCTGCGTGTCTATGGCAAGGAACCTAAAGCCTTGCCCATCGCTTCTGTCCACCCAGATTTTAATGCCGCTGCTGTTGCCTTTTGTCCATAAAATATTGGGCGAGCCGGCTTGCATCTGTACTTTCAAAATTGGTTTCCACGTGTTCACATTGTCTTCGCTTTCTTCGCCAATAATTTGCAGCGCATCGCCAATGCTTTCGTTGTAGTTAGGGTTGCCTTTGATGCTGCGCACCAGCAGGCGGATTCTGCCGAAAACATCATTTAAGGCGTTTGGCGGCAGGGCGGGCGGTGGGGAAAAAGCGGGAATAACGCCCAATGGCTGCTTGCCGTTGCGCACCTGATTTTTAAAGGCGGTAATGCTTTCCAATATATTTTTTTGGTTGAGCAGGTAGGTAAGCAGACTGCCGAACACCTCGCGGTCGGTTTGCACCTGCGCTGCCTGCACGGCTGTGATGCCGAGCAGGGGGATAAAATTCGGCAGCTCACCGGCAAAATTGTTTAACCAAATCAATTTGCCCGTGTCGTCTTTTGGTAAATAGTCATCTTTTTTCATGTTGAAATGTTTTTTTATTATAAAATGAATTGTTTTTTACTGAAAAATATATGATTGAACGGGTTGAAGGCTTCCCGCAATGATTAAGCGACTCCGCCCAACGATTGAGCGAAGCCGCGCAATGACTGGGGGAACCCCCGCAGTGATTGAGGGAACTCCCGCAATGATTGAGGGAACCCCCGCAATGGTTGGGGGAACTCCCGTAATGATTGAGGGAACCCCCGCAACGGTTGAGGGAACCCGCTCAACGATTGCGCGAACTTTCGCAGTGATTTTGGGAACTTTCCCAACGACCGGGCGGAGCCGTGCAACCGTTGCAGGGCGCGGTTTACCGGCTAAAACGTTATCAATAAAATCTAAGAAAAAGTAATCACCTTCCGTGAGAAGACTCGGGGGGGCAGAAATATAAGCTATTTAAAATTGATGTCATAGCTGTGTGTAACTATTTGTGCGTACAAAAATAATAATGGAATGGAAAGTGCAAAATTTTTAGACCTTATATGTTTCCTGCCCGTGTTTGCGCAATGTCATTAAGTTAAGAAGAACAGTATGAATTTGATGAGGCTCTGTTTCCCTTCTCCCTCGGAGAAGCTACCGTGTGGACACAAGTGCCGTAGGCACGAATACAAAAGAGGTGCCCTAACGGTAGCTGCCGGCAGGCAGGGAAAATTTGATGATGAGAACCAAGACAATAGCATTTCTTGGTTCTAAAATCTTGGCTCTTGGTTCTCTATTCAGCAGAATTATTCTCTTTTCCTTCCTCCGGGTTTTCGCCTTTCAGGTAAGTAGGCAAATTCAATCCCGCCATGTTGAATAAATCATTCAACGGAGGAACTGTTTTCATCATACCGGAAACAAAATTTGCCGTTGAAGAATTGCCGTTACTTCCATCTTTACCGGAATCCCAAACAGTAATTTTATCAATCTTGATATTCTTCACAGCCTCTACCTGTGTTTTCACCAATTCAGGCAGCTTTTCAATCAGCAATAACTGGAATGCTTTGGTCGGGTCTCCACCGGCAGCTTTTACAACCTGCTCGTAACCTTCTGCCTGCTTCGTCAGAATTTCATACAAGCCTTTTGCTTCGGCTTCCATTTTTGCAAAGATGGCATCGGCTTCGCCTTTTGCCTGTTCGCGGATTTTTTCTGCCTGCGCCTGTGCTTCGATAATGGCTTTTTGCTTTGCAATTTCGGCAGGTACCACCACGTTTGCCACTTGTGTAGAACGGTCGCGTTGCGAACGTGCATCTTCGGCTTTTTGCTCGGCAGAGTATGCTTCTTCCAGAGCTTTTGCCTGTTGCACTTTTTCGGCAGAAATGGCAATACGCAAAGATTCAGCTTCTTTTTCTCTGCGCAGCGCATCGGAGTTGGCAATATTTATTTTTGCTTCGTTTTCGCCCTTCACGGCAATAGCATTTGCTTCCGAAGTTTTTACGCGGGTATCGCGTTCCGCTTCGGCTTTACCGATGGCTTCATCTTTGACGGCAGATGCAATACTTATCTCTCTGTCTTTTTGTGTGATGGCAATTTTTACATCGCGGTCGCGGTGCGTTTCTGCAATCTGCACATCGCGTTCACGGTCGGCAAGCGCTTTTCCGGTTTCACCAATTTTTTCCTGCTCTGCAACACTGATTTTTGCTTCGTTAATTGCCTTTGCAGCCGCCTCTTTTCCCAACGCTTCGATATAGCCGGATTCATCCTTAATATCCGTAACGTTTACGTTGATGAGTTTAAGACCTATTTTCTTCAGTTCTGTATCAACGTTCTTAGAAATGTTATCCAAAAACTTATCGCGGTCGCTGTTGATTTCTTCAATGGTCATGGTGGCAATTACCAAACGCAACTGACCGAAAAGAATATCTTTTGACAACTCCTGAATTTGTTCGGGAGCCAAGCCCAGCAACCTTTCTGCGGCATTGTTCATGCTGTCCGGCTCGGTAGAAATGGCAATGGTGAAACGGCAGGGAACATCCACACGAATGTTCTGACGGCTCAAAGCATTCGTAAGATTAGCCTCGATAGAAATCGGTTTTAAATCAAGATAGGCGTAGTCCTGAATTACGGGCCATATAAAAGCCCCGCCACCGTGAATACATTTTGCGGAAGAGCCGCCTGTGCGTCCGTAAACCACTAAAATTTTATCGGAAGGACAACGCTTGTAGCGCGCCACCAAAGCAGAAATTGTGGTGAACAACACCACTGCCAAAACGAGAATAATTACAATTGGTCCTACCATAAATAATGATTAAATATTTTCTACTGAAATAAGATTATCGTCAAGCACTTTTGCTACGCGCACCATTGATCCGGTTTCAAAAGCCGCACCTTCCGAAACAGCTTCTAACTCATGCACCGCGCCATTTACACTCACCTGCACTTTTCCTTTGCCTTTGTTTTGCCCGGGAATTTTCAGATACACCTGTGCGGTTTTTCCAACCGTTTTTTTGAGGCTGAATGTGTTGTCTTCTGCAAGTTTTTGAATTTGTTTGATGATGATGAAAAACAACAACACGAAACCAATGCCGATTGCTACGGATACAAGCAGCAACAAAAATTTGTTGGGTATTAACTCAAAAAAGCCGATGCCCGACCACGAAAAACCCAACAGAAAATTGATGAGATTGCGGAAAGAAAAAATCTGGGAAGGAGAATCTCCATCCGTCAGATTACTGTCGAAGTCTGCTTCCACACCATCGCCCGCATCTGCACCCGCAAACGTGAGAATGCTTTGAAAAACAAAAATCAAACTTGCCGGAATAGCGATGAACCAGAATATGCGAAGAAACGGCTCTATGTTTTGTAAGAATGTCATAATGTGTCAAAACTAAAAAGTTTTTGAAAACCGTTCATAATTTTTGCAAGCGAATTAAAGGAGTGTGTTTATCATTGTTTTTGAAAATATGATAGAGCAACCTGAAACACTTTTTATAGGGTCAAAAACGTTCGCAAAAACAGAGATGCAATTCAGCGGCAACAGGGCAAAGGTTGCGGTTGTTTTTGATGAAAAGAACGTAACGCTTTCGCCACCCGAAAATGAGTTGCTGTTTAAGATTCTTGCTTCGGTAAAAGTGGCTGAAAATGAAGTTGCCATTATA
>CAZSEG010000052.1:0-13128 GCA_964605875.1 uncultured Chitinophagaceae bacterium | reverse complement strand
CGGCAATTAAAAAGATGATTGGCGCACAATATGTGCTTGTATTTTCTTCCGATTCAAAAGCGCTTAGTGAGAATTTGCTGATTCCTGTTTATGAAGTGTTGGAGTTGGATGAAGTGAAAATTCTTCGCGCTGCTCCTATCTCAAAAATTATGACGAATGCGGAACATAAATCGGCACTTTGGAAGAATTTGAAGTTGATGTTTGGGTTGTAGTATTTAGTAGGTAGTATTTAGACATAAGACAATACAAAGAAGTATAGAAGCAATAAATATGGAGTTGATTTTTGCTACGCACAATAAGCATAAGGTTGAAGAAATTCAATCCATCTGCCCTACGGATATTCAATTGATTTCTTTGAGTGAATTGAATTATCATGAAGAAATTCCTGAAACGCAGGCAACCATTGAAGGAAATTCTTTGCAGAAAGCAAGACACGTTTTTGATGTGTTTAAGCGACCTTGTTTTTCGGAAGATACAGGCTTGGAAGCAGATGCCCTGAACGGTGCGCCCGGGGTAAATACCGCCCGCTATGCAGGAGAAAAGGCAACTTTTGAAGATAACATTGACAAACTTTTAAGCGCACTGCACGGAGCGGAAAATCGCAATGCAAAATTTGTAACTGTGATTACATTGAAGGATGCTGAAGGAAACGAACATCAATTTAGAGGTGAATGTGAAGGCGAAGTTTTGAAAGCGTGTTGTGGAGAAAAAGGTTTTGGTTACGACCCTGTATTTAAGCCTAAAGGCAGCGATAAAGCATTTGCAGAAATGACGCTTGCCGAAAAGAATGTCTTTAGCCACAGAGCAAAGGCATTCGCTAAATTTGTTGAGTATCTATCAACAAAAAAGTAAATAAAAGTTAGTCTAAACCTCTCCCCAGTTTTCGCCCGCTACCAATTCTTCCTCATCTGCTTCCATCAATACCTCTCTTGCATCATGAATAGGTCGGCTGTTGTTTAATCCCAATTCTACTTGTGGCAATAAAGCCAACTCAGTCAGCATAGGTGAAGAAAGCTCAACTTTAAGATTTGATTTTAAGCGTACTTCAAAATTTTCAACCAAATCTGCCACCGCAATTTTTACAGGAATGTTGCCTTGATATTTTTCGCAAATATTTGAAAGCGATTCTACCATTTCGGCAGAAGTGTCTTGTTGTTGCAGATAAAATGTAACCGACTGCGTTTGCTTCTGCCGCACTTCACTCAATAGTTCAACGCGCAGAATTTTGAACTCAAATTGTTCCTGATTTCCAAAGCGCGGTTGATAGCGACCGTGAATATGCAGCAAAGCGCCTTCTTGTGTTATGTATGGTTTGAAGTTTAAAAAGTCTTTACCGAATACTGCAAATTCATGTGAGCCGTCATAATCTTCTAAACTGAAAACAGCGAAGGTGTTTCCGTTTTTTGCAACACGTGTGTTTGTAGAAGAAACAATACCTGCAATGCGCAAATCAGTTTCTTTCTTCTTTTCGATTTCACTTAGCTTGCAGTTGGTAAAATGTTTTATTTCTAATTTGTAATCATCCAACGGATGACCGCTCAGATAAATACCCGTAACCTCGCGTTCGCGTTTAAGTTTTTCCAATAAAGCCCACTCTTCGCGTTTAGCTAAAACAGGCTCTGAAATTTCTTCATCTGCCGTGCCGCCAAATAATGAATTTTGCTGCATCGCCTTATTTGATTGCAATTTGTTTCCATACTGCACCGCATAATCAATGGCACAAGAATCGCGCTCATCTTTTTCGATATACATGCTGCGAGTAACGTTTGCAAATCCGTCAAAAGCGCCTGCCAAAGCAAGATTCTCCAATGATTTTTTATTTACAGAACGAAGATTGCAACGCTTGGTTAAATCGAAGATTGATTTGAATGCGCCACCTTTTTCTCTTTCTTCCAAAAGCGATTCTACGGCAGCTTCGCCCACGCCTTTAATTGCCGATAGCGCATAACGAATTTCACCTTGCTTATTCACCGAAAACTTCACACTGCTTTCATTCACATCGGGTCCTTTTACTTTAATGCCCATGCGTTTGCATTCATCCATAAAGAAGGTGATTTTTTCGATGTTGCCCATGTTGTTGGAAAGCACCGCAGCCATATATTCTGCGGGATAATGCGCTTTCATGTATGCCGTTTGAAACGCCACAAAAGCGTAGCAGGTGGAGTGCGATTTATTAAAAGCGTATTGCGCAAATGCCTCCCAATCTGTCCACACTTTTTCGCAAATTTTTTCTTCAAGCCCGCGCGTTTTTATGCCGTCAAAAAATTTGCTTTTCATTTTATCGAGCGTGGCTTTGTCTTTTTTTCCCATCGCCTTACGCAGCACATCGGCATCGCCTTTGGTAAAGCCCGCCAGCTTTTGCGAAAGCAACATCACTTGTTCTTGGTAAACCGTGATGCCGTAAGTTTCGCCCAAAAATTCTTCCATTTCAGAGAGGTCATACGCAACCGTTTCTCTGCCGTGCTTGCGCGCAACAAATTTCGGAATGTACTCCATCGGACCAGGGCGATACAACGCATTCATCGCAATCAAATCATCAAACTTATCGGGCTTTAATTCTTTCAGGTATTTCTGCATTCCCGCGCTCTCAAACTGAAATGTGGCGTTGGTTTCACCGCGCTGATAGAGTTCGTAAGTTTTTTTATCATCTAAAGGAATATCATCCAATACGATTTCAATACCATGATTTTGTTTTACCAAGGCAACCACATCGCGCAAAATGGTAAGGGTTTTCAAACCAAGAAAATCCATTTTGATAACGCCTGCATCTTCAATAATCGTGCCTTCAAATTGCGTTACCCAAAGGTCGGAATCCTTTGCGGTTGCCACAGGCAGAATCGTGCGCAAATCGTGTGGCGCAATGATTACGCCCGCAGCGTGAACGCCTGTATTGCGCACAGTTCCTTCAAGTTTCACTGCTTCGCGTAAAATCTCACCTTCAAATGTTTCGCTCTTAAATTTCTCCTGCAATTTTTTGATGTTCTCAATATCATCACCCTGATAGCCGTCTTTATCTTTCAAACCTCCTTTGCCGTCAATTGCACCCGTCAGCACTCTTTCTAAAGAAGTCCCGGGTCTGTCAGGAACCAGCTTCGCCAAAGCATTGGCTTCGTTGAGCGGCAAATCGAGTACACGGGCTACATCTTTGATGCTGCTTTTTGCAGCCATAGTGCCATAAGTTACAATTTGCGCAACCTGCTCTTTTCCATATTTTTTAACCACATAATCAATTACTTTTCCCCTGCCTTCATCGTCAAAATCAGTGTCTATATCGGGCATTGATTTGCGGTCAGGATTCAGAAATCTTTCAAACAGTAAATTGTATTTTATCGGATCTATATTGGTAATGCCAATGCAGTACGCTACCGCAGAACCCGCTGCCGAACCCCGTCCTGGACCAACAACCACGCCTAAATCTCTGCCTGCTTTTATGAAGTCGGACACAATTAAAAAGTATCCCGCAAAGCCCATTGTTTTAATGGTGAAAAGCTCAAAATTTAACCGCTCTTCAATATCTGCGGTGATAGAACCATAGCGTTGTTGCGCGCCTTCAAAGGTCAGGTGTTTGAGGTATTCCCATTGATTCAAAACATCGGGCGTAAGCTCTGAGCCTTTATGAAATTCACTTGCAGTGTGTAGCTGAAATTCATTTGGAATGGGAAAGTTCGGAAGCAGAATACTTTTCTTTAAATCCAACAACTCCACCTTATCTACTATTTGCATAGTGTTGTCTATAGCCTGCGGAATATCTTCAAAAAGCGAAGCCATTTCTTCCGTTTTTTTGAAGTAAAATTCATCGTTGGGAAAACCAAATCTGCGTGCATGATTTTTCAAATCATCTTCATCAACAGTATCCTTGGCAATTGGTGTTGCTTTCTTTTCGCCCGTGTTGATGCACAGCAAAATGTCGTGCGCATTGTAATCTTCCTTCTCTACATAATGCGAATCGTTTGAAGCGATAATGGGCACATTATGCTTATGCGCAAACCGCACCAACACTTCATTCACTGTTTGCTGGTCGGGAATGTTATGTCGCTGCAATTCCACATAGTAATCTTCACCAAATAAATCCAACCACCACTTGAAAACTTTTTCGGCTTCTTCTTCGCCTTTGCGCAAAATAGTTTGAGGCACTTCCGCGCCAATGCAACATGTTGTGGCAATCAAGCCTTCGTGATGTTTCAGGATTAACTCTTTATCAATGCGGGGATATTTTCCATAAATACCTTCAATGTATCCGAGCGAACACAACCTCACTAAGTTTTTATATCCTGTTTCGTTTTTTGCAAGCAAAAGCTGATGATTTCTCACATCTCTGTCATCCTTTGTGAAAGCGCGTTTGTGCCTGTCTTTCACCATATAAAATTCACAACCTACAATCGGCTTGATGACTGTGCTTCCCGCTTTGGCATTTATTTTCGCGGCTTCGGCAACAAACTCAAATACGCCAAACATATTGCCGTGGTCGGTGATGGCGATTGCTTTTTGATTATCGGCAACCGCTTTCTTGTATAGCGCAGGAATTTTTGCCGCGCCATCTAATAACGAAAACTGTGTATGGCAATGTAAGTGAGCGAATTGCATTAGTTGAGATTTTTGAAGCGAGAAAATTACAGCACGAATTTAAAACATTGAAGCGGTAAGCGGATTGGTTTAAATGAACAGGTGTTGAATAGCGGAGTTTTCTGCTATTGCTTGCCTATGAGGTTTTTGCAGGGGCTGGAAATTTTCAGCCCCTACTTATTTCTTTCCGTCAATTTTTGCGGGTCTTGTCGCGCATCGAAAATATCTGTAATTAAAATTTCATTTTCTGTTTTTCTAAAAATGATTTTGTAATTCCCACTCACGATGTAGCGGTGATTTTTATTGTATGAGGATAAACTTTGTTCAATTGCGCCAAGATTTGGATATGTGCTAAGTTTGATAATAGCCTTAGTAATTCCGTTAAATATTTTTTCAGCCGTTTGCGGGGAAATATTTTCGGCATAATACCTGACAATTCTCTCAAACTCACTCTCAGCAAAAGGGGATAATATCACTTTCACTTGAAATACTTTTGATACTTCTCTTTTACTTCCTCAAGCGTGTAGAATTTCCCTTCCGCATATTCGGCTTCCGAACGTAATGTTCTTGCAATCAGTTCTTCCTCCGTAAAAGGTTTCAAATCTCTTTCATCTTCCGACATCATTTTAATTACCTGCCGCACAAATTTTACGGACACTGCTGTTTTTAAAACGTCCAATTCCTTTACCGCCAGTTCTTTTTCTTCTTTTAAGCTCATAACCTTGAAATTTTAAACTCTAAATTAGCACATAATCAACACTCGAAAATAAGAAAAAATACGGTCGGTTTTTGTGAGATTCTTTTACTCGCACAGGCATCTGCTTGTGCATAAATTGAAGGTATAGCTAAAAGCTAACATTTTGGTTTGACAGAGGAGAGGGTAAACCTTGAAGAATGCATCCTTCGTCAACATGACAGAAACTGATTATTACTTATGTCATCTGTTTCTATCAGTACCCATTACTGCGAAGCAAAAGGAAAAGTATTGGCAGATTATTACAAATTTGTGCTACGCGGCATGCAAGGTTCTTAAAAAGAAACCTTGTTACGAAGAAGTAAGTTAAACAATAATTATGAGTGTTTCATTGGTGCTAAAGTTTTTAAGAAAAGAGAAACCTCTATTCTATATTTTTTTGTTAGCTACAGTTTTTTCATTTTCAATTAACCTTATTGGCAAGCAGTTTACCGAACCAATATACCTGCCTTGGGCTTCTGAACTTGGGGACTTGGTAAGCAATATTTGTATTGGCTTTATAGTTAGTTACTTATTTTATTTCATTGTGGTCTTTGCTAAATCTGAACAAGACAAGAAAAACATAAGTGAAGTAATTGCTTGGCAGAGCAACATAATTGTAATACAGGGTCGAAGCCTCCACAAAAGTATTGTTAAGAATAATACTCATGTAAAATCATTTCCTCCCAGTCTTGATGAACTTGAAACTGCCTGTAAAGATATTGACCCATTTAATTCTCCGCTTGTGCATTCCTCAAAAACTTTACATTGGAATGCTTTTGTAAAAAGCAAAGTGAATGAAATACAATGGTCGTTAAATAAATTGTATCCTATATATCCGCTAATAGATTCTGAGCTAATTGGCATTCTTACATCTATTGAGAAATCACAGCTTTTTATAGGAGCTGAATTTGCAATTATCCCAACAGTAAAAACTGAACACAACTCTTCCTACAAGGGAATGGAACACGAGTTTTATCCATTTTTTGTTTTGATAAGTAAATTAGAACAATATCTTGAAGTACACTATGATAATGACTTCCCAAAGTATAAGAGTAAAAGGACTGAAAGATATTGATTCACTATCTATTTTTATCTCACATCAGTTTATTATTCTATTCTCCTTTTTCTTCCCAGCAATGTTTAGCTTTTGCTGACATTATATCTCATGCTCTAAGTTTTTAAAAAAATGAAGAAGAAAAATTAGTTGCCAAATACAACATAAAAAGCTTTTGAGTTAGAGAGTTTTTCAAGATTGCTATAAGTAGTTTCTATTGCCTTAGAAACAAAAAATTCGTTTGAAATATATTTTTCATTTTCAAAATTCTCCTTGGTAGAATAGGTTATAAAATTACTGAAATGAAGAGGCGACTTTTCCTTTTTAAACTCAATTACTTTGCATTTAATTTTAGTGCCTTCCAGTTTAGTTTTTTTGATATTATCCATAATTAGATATTTACTTGGATAAATCTTGAAGGTTGATCTATTAACTATTGAGTGGGGTGGAATAAATGTAATTCGCTCTTCCTTTTTCTTTACTGCAACACCTTCTGTTTCAGAGTATGTTGCAGGAAACCACGCTGACCAATTAAATGCACCTCTGTAGAAGAACGAAACAGATTCTGAGGAGCTTTTATAATTTGTTGTTTCAGAGTCTTCAAAGTATCCAAACTTATTCTTTAAACTAATAAAAGCTGATTTTTTCCAGTCTATATAGATTGGAATTTCAAGTTTATTCTCAACCGTAAAAGCCATTACACCAGCCTCCTCCCAAAAGCCATAAACAATCTTCAATGTATCATTCTCAAAAATGAAATTTTGATTTTCAGTTGTAGAGATTTTACTCTTGGGTTCTGTGTATAGAACTTGAACAATTGTACAACTGGAAGAAAAAATTGTAATCAGCAAGAGAGTTAAGTATTTTAAGTTCTTCATGTATTTATTGTGTGTGATTTTTAATGAAAGATTTTAAACAAACATATTGTTTTTCTTTCTCACTTAATTGTGCGAGTTCCATCTTCGCCCGTACCTTGCATTCGCAAAGCGTATTTTTCATAAACCTCACTGTTCGGCTTGCTCCGAAGGGCACCCGAATAGCGAAAGCTATAAAATATTTTGTACTATCATAATAATATAAAAAATATCATATTTGTACCATTATAATAATACAAAATGAAAAAAGAAATTTTTAAGCAAATAGTTTCCGACAGCGTTGAAAACGAATACGGAACTGTAAAAGCAAGAGATTTACCTTTTAAAATATATGAAGGCAAAGCTAACTGCCTGATAGGTGTAAGGCGTGGAGGTAAAACTTCGCTGATGCAGGCAACCATAGCGGAATTGCGCAAAAAAGTGAAGCCCGAAAATGCCGTTTACATCAACCTCGAAGACGACCGTCTTTTCCCTTTGGAGCTAACGGATTTAAACGATTTGATAGAAGCCTATTATGAATTGTATCCCAAAAAGCGCAAGGAAAAAGTTTATTTTTTTATAGATGAAATACAGGTAGTTGAAGGCTGGGAAAAGTTCGTAAGAAGGGTGTTGGATACCGAAAATTGCTATATGATTTTGTCGGGTTCTTCCGCTAAGCTTTTAAGCAAGGAAATACACACTTCTTTGCGCGGAAGAAGCATAAGCACGGAAGTATTCCCACTTTCGTTTGCCGAGTTTTTGCAGTTCAGGGAAATAGATGAAAATAATTTAAGTACAAGAAATATATCTTTCATAAAAAACGCTTTGGAAGATTATCTTTTCAAAGGCGGCTTCCCTGAACTAACCGAAATGAATTTACAGGAAGCCCGAAAGTTTTTGCAGGAATACCGCGACTTAATTGTGTACCGCGATTTGGTTGAACGCTATAACATACGCGAGCTTTACCCGCTTCGCTATCTGATAAATCATTTGTTCAGGAACATGAGCACATTGTTAAGCATCAACAAACTTCATAATGATTTAAAGAGCCAAGGTGTGCTGATGAGCAAAACAACATTGTATGATTATGTCGCTTATCTAAAAGACTGCTTTGCAATACAAACCGTGCCGCTTTTCACGCGCTCCATCAAGGAGCAAAACCGAAATCCGCAAAAGGTTTATACAGTAGATACGGGTTTTGCATTAACAGCATCTGTAGAGCAAGAATATACAAAGTGCTATGAAAATGTAGTGTACTTAGAACTGCGCAGAAAATTCGGCAGCGACATATTTTACTGGAAAGGAACACAAGAGGTTGACTTTTATGTGCCGCAGGAAAAACTTTTAGTAAATGTAAGTTACGACATCAGCGAAAAGAAAACTTATGACAGAGAAGTAAATGGTTTAGTGGAAGCAATGAAGGCTTTAAAACTTAAAAAAGCAGTGTTGGTTACATCCCAAAAGCAGGAAGTTATCTCAGTTGAAAAATTAGAAATCGCAATTGTGCCGCTTTGGAAATGGCTGATACAAAAATAGTTTTGTACCAATACAATGGTACAAAACTATTTATATTTGTATTACTACGATAGTACAAAAAACTATGCTATATTTTTTCTGTGTCCAACCCACACAAAACGCTTGTTTACATATTCAGGATTGGCGAAAGAAGCATTGCCCGCAGGGTTGCCGCCCGTAACGTGAAAGTCGCTGAAAGTTGCATGTTGATTTACAAAAATGCCACCTGTTAAGTTAAAACTTACAGGAACAAACACACTTTCTAATTCTTCTTCAATTTGTGCAGCAACGGCATCATCAGTTGTGTAAGCAGCACAAGTGATTGCACCATGTTTGATGGCTAATTCTTTTGCGAAATGAATGCTCTCATCAGTATCTTTTGTTTTGATGATAAGCACAATAGGACCAAATAATTCATTCTCATAAATGCCGAAATCTTTTGCGTCCACTTCCAAAACAATCGGGCTTGAAGTTCGCGCATTTGGAAATTCTGCATTGGCAACGGTGGCGGGTTGCACAAGAATATTGGCTATGTCTTTCACACTTTCTACTCTTTTCAAAGTAACATCACTTTGCACTGCGCCCAATGTGCCTGGTCCCATTTGAGGATGCGAAGCAATGCCTGAAATCGCGCCTGTAATGGCGCTAACTACTTCATCATAGTTTGCATGACCTTCGGCTGTTTTAATGCCGCTTGCAGGAATGAAAAAGTTCTGCGGAGCAGTACACATTTGCCCTGAATAAAGAGAAGCTGCAAAAGCAACATTTTGTGCTACTGCTTTCAGGTCGGTAACAGAATCAAGTATTACTGAATTTACACCCGCTTTTTCGGTGAAAGTAGTTTTGCCTTCCAAGCCTTCAATGTAGCTTCCAAAGGCTGAACCGCCTGTGTAGTCAATCACTTTTACCAATGGATGTTCAGCAAGTTTTTTGGTAATTAAGTTACTGCTGCTGTCCACTGCCAATTGAACAATGTTTGCATCATAGCCTTTGGCAACTAATGCTGCCTGAATTTCAGCTACAACAACAGCAATAGGATAAACGCTTTTCGGATGTGGTTTTACAATCACGGTATTGCCTGTTATTAAAGATGCGAACAATCCAGGAACACTGTTCCATGTCGGGAAGGTTGAACAGCCGATTACCAAGGCGATTCCTTTGGGAATTGCTTTATATTTTTTCTCTAATTTTAGATTCACTTTTCCTGCGGGCTTTTCCCAAATAATATTATTCGGAAAACGAGTAACTTCCTGATAACCCAAAGCCAATGCTTCCAATGCTCTGTCATTGGCATGAGGACCGCTTGCCTGAAAGCTCATCATAAAAGATTGCCCTGTAGTATGCTGCGTAGCAAATGCAATTTCAAAAAAGCGATTTTTCACTCTTTCTAAAGCGTCAACCAAAACCTCTGCGCGGTCATCGGCACTTACTTTTTTCCATTGCTGAAATGCACGACCTGCGCGAACAATTAATGTATCCACATCAAAAATTGGATACTGGATATTTAATGATTCTAAAGTGTAAGGCGAAACTTCTTCTCCTACCCAATCTGTAGGATTACTTTGTTGCAATGCTTCAAATTTGTTGTTGCGCTGTGCATCAAATGCTACCTGACCTTTTGCCGTAGCATCTTCACTGTATGCTTTTGGATGTTCAGGATATTGCGCGTAAAAAGTTCTTGCATGAATTGCTTTAATTGCGTTGCTGATAATTTCTGCGTAAGTTGGACTAAGCGCCATGATTATTGTTCGTTTTGTTGTGAGGCGAAGAAAGAAAATTCAATGTCTTGGTGCAAAATCTTTTTATGCATCAACCGTGCTTCTGCCGATACTTTCGTAATAGAAACCTAATTGCTTCATTTGGTCGAGGCTGTAAACATTTCTTCCATCGAAAACTACTTGCTCTTTAAGTAATGATTTAATCTTATCAAAATCAGGTGAGCGGAATTCATTCCATTCTGTTACCACCACTAAAAAATCCGCTCCTGTCAGCGCATCATATTCATCAGTTGCGAAATAAATTTTATCACCATAAATACGCTTTACATTTTCGATTGCTTCGGGGTCGTAAGCGCGAACTTTTGCGCCTGCTTTCAACAACTCATCAATTAAATAAAGTGCAGGCGCTTCACGAATATCATCTGTGTTTGGTTTGAATGCCAAACCCCATAGCGCAATAGTTTTGCCCGATAAGTTGCTGCCGTATTTTTCAAAAATTCTATCGGTAAATAATTTGCGTTGCAAATCGTTTACATCCATTACCGAATTGAGAATTTGAAAGTTGTAGTTGTACTCTTTTGAAGTGTAATGCAATGCCTGCACATCTTTTGGAAAACAGCTTCCGCCATAGCCGATGCCCGCATACAAAAACTGCTTGCCGATGCGCGCGTCAGTGCCAATACCCCTGCGCACCATGTCCACATCCGCGCCTGTTTTTTCGCACAGGTTGGCAATTTCATTCATGAAAGAAATCTTAGTGGCAAGAAAAGCATTAGCCGCATACTTGGTCAGCTCGGCACTTTTTTCATCCATAAAAATTATCGGATTTCCCTGGCGCACATAAGGCTCATACAATTCCTGCATGACTTTTTTCGCACGGTCGGAAGTTGTGCCAATCACTACTCTGTCGGGTTTCAGGAAATCCTGCACGGCAACGCCTTCACGCAAAAATTCAGGATTGCTGATAACATCAAATTCCACTTTTGCATTTGGCGCAACGGCATTTTTTACCTTCTCTGCCGTGCCAACAGGAACGGTGCTTTTGTTCACGATTACAACATAATCGCTGATAATTGAACCGAGGTCTTTTGCAACGCCTAAAACATATTTTAAATCGGCACTGCCATCTTCGCCAGGGGGCGTTGGCAAGGCAAGAAAAATAACTTTTGCGCCTTCTATTCCTTCTTTCAAAGAAGTGGTGAAAGTCAGTCTTCCATGCTTCACATTGCGCTCGAAAAGCAAATCTAATTCGGGTTCAAAAATAGGCACAACGCCATTGCGAAGCTGCTGCACTTTTTCTTCGTTAATGTCAATGCAGGTTACGTGATTTCCTGTTTCGGCAAAGCAAGTGCCTGTTACCAAACCAACGTATCCTGTTCCTACTACTGCGATTTTCATTTGCTATTTATTATCTGTTGTTTATTAAATTTATTTATTGAAAAATGACTTTACTGTATCCACAATATATTTCAAACTATCTTCTTCAAACTCTGTGTGAATGGGCAATGACACAACATTTTCGCTCAAACTTTCACTCAATGGAAAGTCTCCTTTTTTCCAAACTCCTTTTGGATTATATGCTTTTTGCAGGTGCATTGGCGAAGGATAATAAATCATTGTCGGTATTCCTTTCGCTTTCAAAAATTCTCTGAAAGATTCGCGGTTTGCATTTTTCAATTTCAAAGTGTATTGATGAAACACATGCGTTGAATTTTTTGCGCGAAAAGGAGTTGTTACTTCATTGATTGCTGCAAAAGCAGCATCGTAATAATCGGCAACTTTTCTGCGTGCTGTTGCATACTCATCTAAGTGTTGAAGTTTTACATTCAACACGGCTGCCTGCAAGGTATCTAAGCGCGAATTGATGCCCACTTCTTCAAAATCGTATTGCTTGCGTTGCCCGTGATTGCCCACCATGCGCAGTTTTTCGGCAAGCGCATCATCATTACAAAAAACTGCTCCGCCATCGCCATAACAACCTAAATTCTTTGAAGGAAAGAATGAGGTACAACCAACTGTGCCGATAGTTCCTGCCTTTTTAGTTTCACCATTGCTGAATGTAAAATCTGCACCGATTGCCTGCGCAACATCTTCAATCACAAACAGATTATGCTTTTCGGCAATCTTCATAATTGCTTCCATATTGGCGCATTGCCCATAAAGATGCACGGGAACAATGGCTTTTGTTTTTGGAGTGATTGCTGCCTCAATTAAATTTTCATCAATGTTGAAAGTATCTGCATTTACTTCAACAAAAACAGGTGTCAATTTTAAAAGAGCAATTACCTCAACCGTAGCGGCATAAGTGAAAACGGGCGTAATTACTTCATCACCCGTTTGCAATCCTAAAGCCATCATGGCAATTTGCAGCGCATCGGTTCCGTTGGCGCAGCCGATAACATGCTTGCAATTTAGATAGGCTGCGAGGTCGTCCTCAAATTTTTTTACTTGCGGACCTTTGATAAATGCAGTGGTGTTAATAACCTCTGCAATTCCTGCATCTACCTCTGTTTTTATTTTTTGATACTGACCGGCAAGGTCAACCATTTTTATTTCTTTCATTTTCTTTCAGAACGGGCGCGAATATAGGTTATTCGCGGGCAGGTTTTATATCAAAAAAAAGCACTTAACCGGAAAAAGGAAGTTAATCACAACCGCCCTTCATCACTGCAACTATAATAATTGCCA
>CAZSEG010000051.1:15385-20070 GCA_964605875.1 uncultured Chitinophagaceae bacterium | reverse complement strand
CATTGGCAGCGTAGTCGAAGACTTCTTGCTATGAAGGCGACTATTTTTCCGAAGAGGTCTAATCAACTTTTATTCGTATCAATTCATCTAAATTCATTCCGCCAAAGTTGCCTGAGCTCATCAGTAAAACACATGAGTTGTGCCAATCCTCGGTCAATAGTTTTTCTCTCAACTCATTTGGCATACGGATAATTTGTAGAGCTTGATTTCCAAATGCACTTTTCACTGCATCATCTTGTAGCATATTCATCTGTTTGAGTGCAAAAGTATGTTCGTCTAAATACACAATTGCAATATCGGCAACATTCATGCTGCCTGCATATTCCGGTAGGAAATTTTCGTTGATGCTGCTGAAAGTATGCAATTCCATAACAGCAATCAATTTTCTTTCGGGGAACTGGCTGCGAGCGGCATCTACCGTAGCTTTCAGCTTAGAAGGTGAATGTGCAAAATCTTTAAATACAATTGTGTTTTCATTTTTAAACAGCAACTGTAATCTGTTAGCCGCGCCTTCAAAATTTTGAATTGCTTTATAGAAAACCTCATTGCTTACGCCAATTTCATTACACACCAACCGCGCACCTTCCAAGTTCATCAGGTTGTGTCTGCCGAAAATTTCCAACGCATAATCTCCATTTTCTGTTATCAGACTTGTAACGCCATTTTCTATTTCATGCGATGGAGTTCTGTATGAAATCTGTTTTACTGCATGATTAAATTGAGGAGCAACACGCACCAATTCAGCATCTTCTTCACACCAAATTAAACTGCCGCCCTGCTCAATACTGTTGGTGAATTTTACAAACTGATTCACATAATTATCATATACAGGAAACACATTGATATGATCCCACGCAATGCCGGAAATCAAAGCAATGTGAGGCTTGTAGAACATGAACTTACTTTCCGGTTGCAGTGGCGAAGCCAGATATTCATCACCTTCCAGAATGATTATCGGAGCAGTTTCTGTAAGGCGCACAGCAGTATCAAAACCTTTCACGCGCGCACCAACCATGTAATCAAAATCTAATCCTGCATATTTCAGCACGTGCATAATCATGCTCGTAATAGTTGTTTTGCCATGACTACCTGCAATAACAACCCGCTTCTTATTTTTCGCAATTTCAAAAAGATATTCAGGAAACGACACAACCTTCAAACCTAATGCCTGTGCGCGTTTCAACTCTGGATTATCCAAGCGTGCGTGCATTCCCAGAATCACCACGTCAATGTCTGCTGTGATATTTTTTTCATCAAAACCAATTTCAGAAGGCAACAAACCTTCGTTTGCCAGATTGGTTTTTGCAGGGTCGTTGATGGCATCATCCGAGCCGGTTACATGATTACCTTGCCTTGATAAAACAATAGCCATATTGTGCATTACAGCACCTCCGATAGCAATTAAGTGAATACGCATAAATTTGAATGAGGCTGCAAATCAATCAACATATTCTGGATACTAAAACAACACAGGTTTTTGAATCCCGAAGGCTTTCGCATGTATGTCAAATTAAGGAAGTAATTTCATTGGTATTTATCCCGTAGGGATAAGATATTGGTAGGCAATCATTTCAACTCCAATACTTCGGCAGCATCCAAATTGTTTTCATTCAGCTTGTAGCGCAGCCAGTAATTCAATGTATTCAGATAGTTTGAATTGCCGGAATTGGTTTTTAGAAAGTCGAGCCATAACAGAGCGATAGAAGTTTCAGCAACAAAAAATGCAATGTCGCGAGATGAAGCAACTAATGCTTCCTGCGAGGAAATATTTCCAATAAAACCGAAAAGTGTTTTCACTTTTTGTTGAACAATTCCTTTCTGATTTGCTAATTCCGGTGCAGTTATTTCTGCCAATAAATTATGCGCAAAATCTTTGAATGCGACTAAGCCATTTTCCTTTTCGGCAGCGCGTAGCATATCTAACGAAAGCACATTTGTTGTGCCTTCCCAAATACTTAAAACCTGCGCATCGCGCAGCATTGCAGGAATGCCGCTATCTTCCAAATAGCCAATGCCGCCAAAGGTTTCAATATGTTCCGAAGCGTATTGTATGGCTTGCTTTGCGGTAAATAATTTTGCAACAGGCGTTAGAAATCGAAGTAACGATTTTTCGTTTTCGGTAGCGATGTTGCATTCTTCTTTGCCTAATAATCTTGCCAAGAAAAGCGCCAAGATGGCATTGCTTTGATAAGCAATTTCCATTTCTCGCAAAGTTTTTCTGTGCAAAGAATGTTGCTCTATTTTTTGACCGAATGCTTCGCGGATTGGGCTGTATGCTTTGCTTAAAGAGTATGCCCTGCGCAGATAAGAAACCGCACTCACTGTGTTATATATTCGGGTAATGTTAAACAGCGTAGAAATTGTTTTTACACCCTTGCCCTTTTCGCCAACTAATTTTGCTTTTGCTCCGGTGAGCAGCAATTGTGCTGTAGGCAAAGCGCGGGTTCCTAATTTATCTTTTAACGCTTCCACTTCAATACTATTCAGTGTGCCGTCATCATTGCGAATAGGCAGATAGAAAAGCGAAAGCGGTGCGCGTTTGCCATCCGCAGGCTGCTCGGTAGAAGCCAATGTAAACGCCATGTTTGCAGTGATGGCAGAGGTAAACCATTTGTGTCCGTGCAACAAATAATCATCACCATCGGGCGAGGCAAACGTCATTGAACGCGACACATCCGAGCCGCCTGTGCGCTCTGTCATCCATTGTCCGCTGGTTTTAAATGTTGAGGGATTGCGAGAAGTTAATCCTTTGTAAGCATGTTCTTTCAGGAAATCATTTCCATACAATTCTATCAGTCGCGCTGCGCCATCTGTCATTGCCAATGGACAAGTATAAATTGCAGATGAAGCGGTGTAGAGATACAACTTCACAAACTGATAAAGCCGTGAATGCTCTGCATATTTTCTTTCGTAACCAATGGCTACCAAACCGTCTTCGGCAGCGACTTTTTCTAAATTCAACCAGCCTTGCGAAACTTTAATTTCATCCACACGATTGCCCCAAGCGTTGAACTGAATCAATTCAGGTTTATTTATTTCTGCATCACGCGCCCATTCAATAAATTCATTGGTGACACGCTTGCCGAATTGCGTTAAGTCGGGAGTAATTTCTGCTAAGGCACCGGCAGGAAAATAAGTGCGCAAATAGTCTTGCAAAAATTCATCATCAGTAAATTCATTATTCAACTTTGGTATTTGCTGAATAAAATCGGAATACGGTGTTGGCTTGGACATGATAAAATGATTAAACACTAAGAATCAAGGAAACAAACCTATACTCTTTATGCCATCTGACAAAAATTTATACTACGCAAAGTGCTGCATCATCCTTACTCCTTAAAACACATCAATTACTTTCAATTTTTCTGCACTGTCCACTGCAAGCGTAAAAGACATTACTGTGGTATCGTTTGCGGATTTAAAAATAACTTCAATTTCTGATTGAGGCGGGTTGCCGGGAATACATAAATAGCAGATGCCTCTTGCCGAGAAATTGCAACTCTTGTTCATTCTGTTCGTGAGCTTTGTAATGTTCTTCAAATGCCCGATGCTATCTGCCGGAATGGGCAAGGGTAAAAGGTCTTCTGTAAGTTTATCAATCTCACTGCCTACTAATTCAACGTTTCTTTCCAACATGCCGCGTTTAAAAGCAGGGCAGTTCATAGTTGGGTCAAGCGGCTCTTTGGTGCAACCGTAAAAAGTAACAATCAGCAATATCAGAATTATGGTATTTCTCACTTTCGGCAAATCTATCGCCAACAAATCTATAATCTAAATTTTTCCATCCTACTTTCGCCCCTTCATGGCAAAACAAAGAACCGTTTATGTGTGTCAGAACTGCGGCACCAACTCTGCCAAGTGGGTGGGCAAGTGCGCAGCCTGCGGAGAGTGGAACACCTACGTAGAAGAACACATCAACAAAGAAGAAGAGAAGGCTAAAGAAAAATCATACTCCTCAAAAAGCGGTGTAGCAGTGCCTGTGCCTATTGGCGATGTAACCGAAGAAGAAGGCATGCGCCTTGACTCGGGTGATGTGGAACTGAACCGTGTAACGGGTGGCGGCATCGTGCCCGGTTCGCTGATATTGCTGGGTGGCGACCCGGGCATCGGCAAATCTACTTTGCTGTTGCAGGTGGCTTTGCAGTTGAACGGAACAAAAGTATTGTATGTAAGCGGTGAAGAAAGCGACCGGCAGATTCGCCTGCGGGCTTCGCGCATCGGCATCAAAAATCAGAATTGTTTTTTGCTGACCGAAACCAACACGCAGGCAATTTTCAAGCAAGCTGAAATTCTGCAACCGGAACTGATAGTGATTGATTCGATTCAGACTTTGCATACAGTGTATGTAGAATCGCCCCCGGGCAGCGTGAGCCAGTTGCGTGAATGTACGGCTGAGTTACAACGTTTTGCCAAAGAAAAAGATGTTCCGATTGTATTGATTGGTCACATCACTAAAGACGGCATGATTGCCGGACCAAAAGTGTTGGAACACATTGTGGACGTGGTGCTGCAATTTGAGGGCGACCGCAACTACACCTACCGCATGTTGCGCACCGTCAAAAACCGTTTCGGCTCTACCTCCGAGTTGGGCATTTACGAAATGCAGGGCAGCGGCTTGCGTGCAGTTACCAACCCCAGCGAAATTCTTTTAACGCAGCGCGAAGAAGAACTGAGCGGCATCACGG
>CAZSEG010000051.1:0-15375 GCA_964605875.1 uncultured Chitinophagaceae bacterium | reverse complement strand
TTCTATGATGGAGGGTGTTCGTCCGCTGATGATAGAAACGCAGGCTTTGGTAACGCCCGCATTTTACGGCACGCCACAACGCAGCGCAACAGGTTTCGACAGCAAAAGACTGAACATGCTTTTGGCGGTGCTGGAAAAACGCTCGGGTTTTCGCTTCGGCACCAAGGATGTGTTCCTGAACATTGCCGGAGGCTTGCGGGTAGAAGACCCTGCCATTGACCTTGCCATCATCACGGCACTCATTTCTTCGTATGAAGACAAGCCCGTTTCGTCTAAAATTGCCTTTGCGGCAGAGGTGGGGCTGAGTGGCGAGGTGCGCGCAGTGAGCCGCATAGAGCAGCGCATTGCCGAAGCCGATAAACTTGGTTTCAGTACGATGTTCATTTCCAAATTCAATAGCAAGGGTATTGACGAATCTAAATTTCAATTGCAACTGATACCCATCAGCAAAGTGCAGCAGTTGGTGGAGGCGTTGTTTTGATATTGCTTGTTTCGCAATCGCCATTGCGGGATCAGACTGACCATAGACAGTTTCTACAAACCCAACAAACCCGTTTTCAATTTTTCATCGGCAGGATTACTGCCCAACCAAATGCCAAACAAAGCAGTTTTGAAATCAAGCCCCTGAACAACATCTAATTGCTTTCCGTTTCTGAAAACCTTTACGCCCTCGGCAGGCAAGTAAGTAAGGTCATATACATCGCCATTTACAATTTCATTCATTGTAAAGAGCTTCAAAAACTTGTCAATTTTTGCCTGAATGGGCGCAGTTTTTCCACCTGTAGATTTTTGAAAACCTTCTTTGGTGGACTCAATAAATTTAGATGAAGTTACCATGCCTGATGTAATGGCAATGCGCATACTTTGCGGCTCATCGGCTTTGGCGATAGCATTGCCATCTTTGCTTTTTGCTGGCAGGTATAAAGCTCCAACGTAAATGCTGAAACCGAATTTTTTGCGTATTCCGCCACCATTCAATGTAAGTGAATTATCGCCTGCTTTAATTGTTGGCGCAAGTTTTACTCCGTTAATTTCAACTTGTGCAAAAGTGGTTACAACAAAAAGCAATAAGGCAGCAGTAAGTAAGTTTTTCATTTGTAAATATTTTTCGTTCGGACACATAGATAAGCAACCTGTTTAATACACACAAAATATATTTTCAATTTCAGAAAAAATGCTTCTTTGCCTTGCATGGATAAAACACTTAAAAACGAATTGATTATTCTTTACCGCAATTCTATTCATAAGCGATACGACTTTGAACGAGTGAAAAAAGACCCTCGTTTGCCGAAAAAATTCAATAAGAAAATGGCGAACGATTTGCTGGATTTTTTTCTTGAAAATCTGTACACCGAACCCGAAAAGCGCGAACACTTAGATGCTGCATTTGCGCGCCTCGAAAGCTACACTTCAAACCCTTCAAAAATATGGGGCTTGATGGGTAATCTTACATCCGCAATTTTTCGTTTCGGATTTCACTTTCCAAAGGCGATAAAAGCAGGCATAAAAACTTTAGAAACGCATACCGCAGCATCAAGATTTGAAGCCGAGTTGATGAAAGCTGCAAAAAAGAAAAAATTCAAATCGCCAATTACCGAAGCGCAGTTTATGGAATGTCTTGCTTCAATTCCCGCTAAACAACTCGAAGGTTTTATTGATGATTTAGGCGCGCTTTTTTTAATGATTACCGATACCGTTTTGCTCGAAAAAATAATCTCGATTTTGTATGATGTTCACGCAGAAATGAAAGAGCAAAAAACAACTTATGACAAACAGGATTTGGCTGCTATTCAGTTGGGCATTGATGTGCTTACGGCAGGCAATACATTAATGAGCAGCTACGATACAATTACAAAAAAAGAAATCGTAGAGTTTGTCGCTTACAGCGAACTGAAATTTATTGGAGCGTTGAAGAAACAAGTCGCTTAAACTTCCTTTTGCTTCCTGCCACTTTGAAGGGAATAAATTCCAATGCCAATCCAGATTACATTCACAATTGTAGATGGATAAGCATGATGAAAATAAGTGTTTATCATCAGGAACACAGCACCCGCAATATTTGCAGCCTGATAATGCAGTGAGTTGCCTTCTAATTTTTTCATTGACACCATCATATAAGCATAAAGCACCAACACCGCGCCAGCCCAACCCATAACATCAATAAGCATTTCCTTCATCCGGCAAAACTAATGTAACCGCCATGATTGCAGAAGAAATTTCTGCAATACTTAAAACACTTTCTTTCTTCGCGTAAGATTTTTAAATGAAAAACGCCACACAAAAAAGTATAGCATTATTGGTATCGGCAGTAATTTCCATATTGCTTTTCCTCATCATGACACTGATAAGGTTTTCATTGGATGAAGCACTGCCGCTTTATATTTCAATCATTATTCCGCTGATAGCATTCGGAATTACCTATCCGTTAGTTTATTTCACGGTTGAAGAATTTATTTACCGAAGGGTAAAGCTGATTTACAAAATCATCAACGATTTAAAAACGGGAAAAGATGTTTTGAAAGAAAAAATGGAGAAGACAAATATCCTGGATGACGTGCAGGAACAGGTGATAGAATTTAGCATGAATAAAAGCGCGGAAATTGAAGAATTAAAGAAATTAGAAAAATACAGAAAGGAATTTCTCGGCAATGTTTCGCACGAATTAAAAACTCCGATTTTTAATATTCAGGGTTATTTGGAAACCTTGCTGGATGGTGGTTTGGAGGATGAAAAAATTTCGCGCGATTATGTGGAACGCGCAGCAAAAAATGCCGATAGGTTAATTACAATAGTGGAAGATTTATTATTGATTTCGCAATACGAAGGCGGTGAATTAAAATTGGAAACAGAGCGTTTTGATATTCATCAGCTTACCAAAGAAGTATTTGACAGCTTAAAAATGCAGGCATCGCTGCGCGATATTCGTTTTCAGTTTAAAGAGGAATGCGATATGCCGTTTTTTGTGGATGCCGATAAAAGCAGAATATCGCAGGTGCTGTATAATTTAACTACAAATGCAATTAAATACGGCAGGGAACACGGCTATGTTTTTGTAGGATTTTATGTGATGGAAGATTTGCTGCTGACGGAAATAAGCGATAATGGCGCAGGCATAGAAAAAGAGCATTTAAGCAGGTTGTTTGAAAGATTTTACAGGGTTGATAAAGCGCGTTCGCGCGATGGCGGAGGAACGGGATTGGGCTTGTCAATCGTGAAACATATTATTGAAGCGCACGGACAAACAGTACACGTGCGCAGCACGGTTGGCATCGGTACTACGTTTGGATTTACATTAAAAAAAGCAAAATAAATTTATGGCGATTTCATTGAAAAAAATTGCACCTTATCTGTTGTTGTTCTACACATTTCTGTTGTGTTTGTTCATCACACAAATACCGTTGCCTTTTGAAAAATTCCGCGAATTAAATTTCGATATGTTTCCGCGCATGATTGCGGGGTTTTCGGTTTTGGTTATTTTATTTATCTATTTCGGTAAAATAAATCTTGATGCTTATTTCAGTAAAGAATGGGTTGTATTTAATTTATTTATTCTTTTCTCTTTCGGCAGTTTATTTATTCTTTTTAAAGATTCATCATTCGGATTAAATGGTTTGGTAGGCGATGCGTATTTCAATGCAGCTATGGTTGCAAAATATAAATACTTCAATTCTCTTACTGATTTCAACTATGCGCAACTTTCTACTTCCTATCCGGCACTGTATCATTTTATTCTTGGAAAATATGCAGCCATATTTAATATAGAATCCTATACGGCAATTTGGCATGGCTACTTTATTACATTTTGTATTTATTCAATTCCACTTTTCTTTTTAATCAGGAGAGTTGCGGGAGCAACTGTTGCGGGAGCATTTATTATTTTTTCTTTTTTGAATTTTCCTGCGGATAATTTATACAAACCTTATGAATTTATTTCTTCTTGTTTCTTTCTTTTCTGGTGGATTTATTTTGTTGAAGAAAAATTTAAGAGCATTAAATTTTCAATAATTGGCGGCTTAATTGGCGGTGCAATTTTTATGACTTATTACTATTGGTTTTTTATTGCTGCAATTTATCTGGCAATTAAATTACCGGCAGAGTTTTTTTCTGATAAATCTTTTAGGAAAACAATTGCAGAAAGAAAAGGAACAATAATTACTCTTTCGATTGCTGCTTTAATCAGCAGTATTTATTGGCTGCCGCTTGCCGTTCAATTTGCAAAGTATGGAGTAGAATCGCTGCAAAATATGTGGATGACCGCAGACATGGCTGAGTTTAACTTTTTGTATGAAAGATATGTTTTTGTAAAAATATTATTGGGCATTGGCGCGATATTGCCTTTTATCTATAAAGATGATAAAGTGATGCGTGTTTGCCGTTGGCTGCTTATTGCTTTGACGGCTTGGTTCGCGCTCGGATATGTAATGTTGTATTTGAGCAAACCGACAGTAGCTACTAAAATTCATTATTTGATTTATGCCGTGTGTACATTAAGTTTGTTTAATTGGCTTTTTAATTTGCTTGATTTTAAATCAACGGAAATAAAAAAATCCGTAACCGGAATTTCGTTTGTGGCATTATTTATTATCAGCGCAGATAATTTTTTGGAAATAAAAAAACATCCTCTTTTTAACGGTTCGCAAACCGGAAAAATCAATCCTGTTCAAAAAGATTATTCCCGAATTGAAAAATTCAAAAACAAAGTAATGCTTACCGACAGGCAATACATCAACGCATTGATTCCTGTACATTATATGATGAATAATAATGCACATTTTTCGCATCCTGCCTCACAATTCAGAAAGCGAATCGCTTTTTTACAGGATTTACAACAAATTCAAAGTTCCGCAGTGCTTGCATGGTTTTTGTCTTACAACAAATTTGATAAAGTGGATTTTATTTATTTTTCAAATACACCTTCACTTATGATTTATGAAGATAACTATCCGTGGGGGCATCGTACCGTATCTGTTGATTTTAATAATGAATTTTTAAATTCTGAATTTTTGAAACCGTTTGACCAACTTGCCGGAGAGCAGGGGACAATTTTTGAATTAATTCCTCCGCCATTCGATTTGAAAAATTCATTTTCGCAAACCGAAATTGCATTAGCCGATAAATACGTAATCACAAATTCAAAATAAATTACCAAATGGAAATAACAGACAACGCGCCCGAATTAAATGAAACAGGAAAACAACCTTCATCAAACACACCTGTACTAATTGTTGCAATAATTGCTTTGTTCAGCATTGCCATTGGCGGCTATTTTATTTGGAAAAATAAATCAGCATCGCCAAAAGAAAATGCAAAAACTGAACCGCAAAAATTATCACCAAAAGAGCAATTGCAAAACGCATTAAATGCCGCTCAAAAATCACCGACAGCTCCCAATTTAGTCAATCTTGGTTTGGCGTATTTTAATAGCGGAATGTATGTGGAAGCAATCGCTGCCAACACGCAAGTGTTGCAGTTGGATTCAACAAATGCGATTGCATACAATAATATTTGCGCAGCCTACAACAATCTGAATCGTTATGAAGAAGCCATTTATTTTGGCAAGGCTGCGTTGCGCTATGATGCAAATAATACATTGGCAAAAAACAATATCGCTTTTTCACAAAAAAGAATTGAAGCAATTACTGCCTTGCAACAAAAAATAAAAAACAAACCCGAAAAGAAAGATATAGTTGAGCTTGGTATTTATCATTATACAAGAAAAGAATTCGGGCAGGCAATCAGTATTTATGAAACAGGCATTGCAACGCTTGGCGAAGATGCTTTGTTGCTTAATAATCTTTGCGCATCTTATTGCGAAATTAAACAGTGGGACAAGGCAATTGCGTTTGGCGAAAAAGCATTGAAAATTCAACCTGATTTTAAGCTCGCACAAAACAATTTGCAATGGGCAAAAGATGGTAAAGCAGGGAAATACAATTAAATACCTTTCATCGTTAATTCATGGTTGCATATAATCCCAAAGACTGGTTCACATTTATTTTCCGATTTCATAAAGCTGATACATTTCGGAAGCTTACTCCGTTGATGGTCGCCATAGGCGCTTATTCATTTATCGTAGCGTGGCTCGAAATTGAGTTCTGGCATATCTCCAAAAATAACCCGCTCACCAATATTTCTGTGATGCACTCCATTCTTGGGTTGGTGATTTCATTGCTGTTGGTGTTTAGAACTAACACCGCTTACGACCGTTGGTGGGAAGGCAGAAAACATTGGGGTGCATTGGTAAACAGCAGCCGTAATCTTGCGCTCAAACTGCACGCCATTCTGGGAGAAAAAAATGCGGACGACAGATTTTTCTTTTCACACATGATCCCCAATTATGCTTATGCGCTGAAAAATCATTTGCGTAAGACTAACGAAGCAGGTGAATTTACCGAAACTCATTTAATGAAGAACGAGTTAGAGAAAAATATACAACATGTACCAAACAGAATTGCGCGCATGATTTATGAGCGCATAAATGTTTTGTATGAAACAGGAGTTATAAAAAATGAGCAACTGATAATTATAAATAATGAAGCGCAGCAATTCACTGAAATTTGCGGAGCATGTGAAAGAATTAAGAATACACCCATTCCTTTTTCTTACAGTTCGTTCATTAAAAAATTTATTTTTTTCTACATCATGACATTGCCGTGGGGCTATGTTTTTTCGGTAGGTTATTTTATTATTCCTATTGTGATTTTTATCTTTTATGTACTGGCAAGCTTAGAGTTGATTGCAGAAGAAATTGAAGACCCTTTCGGCACAGATGCCAACGATTTACCTACAGATGAAATTTGCGAGAAAATAAGAATGTCTGTGGGAGAAATAATGGGGAAATAATGAAGCCTTATTTCCTGTAAGATTCAAATAGGCTGTTCCAGCGGATGCGCAACACACCACCAATAGCTTCTTTTACGATATTGGTACTCATCTTGCTCACTCCTTCCACACGCTCAGTAAAAATTATAGGAATTTCTTTGATGCGAAAACCCAATTGTTTGGCAGCAAATTTCATTTCAATTTGAAAAGTGTAACCCACAAATTTTATGTTATCCAAATTGATGCTTTCCAATACTTTTCGTTTGAAGCAAACAAAGCCCGCAGTAGTGTCGGCAATGCCAATCCATGTAACAAGATTCACATAAACAGAAGCCACTCTTGAAAGCAAAATGCGGCTGAGGGGCCAGTTCACAAAACCACCATCTTTCACATATCGTGAGCCGATAACTAAATCAAAACCATTTTGCGCTTCGTGCAACAGGCGCACCAAATCATCGGGGTTATGGCTGAAGTCACAATCCATTTCAAAGATAAAATCATACCCGCGTTCCAACGCCCATTTAAAACCCACAATGTATGCGGTGCCTAAGCCAAGTTTGCCACTACGCTCCATCAAAAACAATTTGTCGGCAAAATCAGATTGTAATTTTTTTACCACCGCAGCAGTGCCATCGGGCGAGCCGTCATCTATCACCAACAAGTGAAATTCAGGTTGCAGCGACATCACCTTGCGCACCATTTTTTCGATGTTGCCCAATTCGTTGTAAGTTGGAATAATAACTACGCTTTTGCTCAAAACTGCTGATGGATTTATGCGAAGATAAATTTATTGGTGGCGCGAACGAATTGTTTAATACTCTTTCACACCGGATACTCAAAATAGTTTCTGTCTGTTTCCCAAAGCCTTACCGCTAAATCATATTGCACGTCCAACTTTGCGCGAAGCAAATTGTAAATCACCACAACAATGTTTTCCCCTGTCGGGTTTAAATCTTTAAATTCAATTGTGTCGAGATTCAGATTTTTGTGGTCGAAGCGTTCAATCACTTCTTGCTCAATAATATCATTCAAAATTT
This sequence comes from uncultured Chitinophagaceae bacterium, assembly GCA_964605875.1. Lineage (GTDB taxonomy): Bacteria > Bacteroidota > Bacteroidia > Chitinophagales > LD1 > UBA7692. The sequence continues at coordinate 7,516 of CAZSEG010000051.1, read as the reverse complement.
TCAGGTCAATTACATAACCTGTTTCAGGGTTGATTTCGCCTGTAACTTTTATTTCTAATTTATAATTATGTCCATGCCAGTTCGGGTTGTTACACAAACCAAAAACCTCATCGTTTTTTTCAAACGACCAGTCTTTTCTGTAAAGGCGATGCGCAGCGTTAAACTGCGCTTTTCTGAATACGGCAACGCGCATGAAAGTGATTTAGCAAGCAATAAAAATTACATCAGCTTCTTCTTGGTTTCAACCTCTAAATCCAAAATGCAATTATTGGCATTTGTTCTGCTGCGGGATTTTTTAACGTAGGCTTTCTTATCTTCTTTCAACTTATTGAAAAGCTCTGTAAGCGTCATCTTTTCAGCATTATTTACAGTTATCGTAATGTTGCCTTTGCCGCAAGAATAGGTAAGCAAATCATCTAATTTCGTTTTCCCTTTTGAAACTTCATTCAGCAGTTTCATAAAATCCTCATCGCTTATCAATGGCGCTTTTACGCCTGCCGGCAAGGTATGAGTCTCTGCAACAGCCGGTGTTTCGGTTTTTGCTTGCGGCTGTTGTCCTCCGCCTCCTGCACCACCTCCGCCCGGTGCTTCACCTGCTGCTCTTTTTTGAACATTCACCGCTTTCGTAACCACATTTGAATTTCCATTTACATACACAGTAATGTTTTTTGCTCCCGCAGTACTGAATGTGTAAGTAGCTTGCTTGCCGCTCGCATCAGTTCTTTCTGTTTCGCCAAAATTCCAATCAAAAGAAAAAGCATTGCTTGAATCGGCAATAAATGCTGCAGGCTCGCCAACATAAATGCGCTTAGGTAATTTTATCACAGGCAAAATCAACTTTTCGCCTGTTTGTTGTACAACAACTTTTTTGGGAAGAATCACCAACGCCAATTGTTTATCGCAGGTATTATTCACAATCAGCTTAACGGTGTATTTCCCGGGTTTTTCAAACACATGTACAGGCGATTTTATTTTTGCAAAAGGTGTGTTATCGCCAAAATCCCATTCCCACGATTGTGCGCCAAAAGTTGTATCCTTTAGCGTAACCACTTCGCCCGCTCTAAACCCATCAGACATTACCACAAAGCCAACTTTGCTGCAATCGGCTCCGGTGAAAGAACGAAAAGCAACTATTCCTAAAAACAGAAACATAAATACGACAAGTGTATAAACAACTGTTGAGTCTAATGATGTTCTTGCTATGGGAGACGAATTGTTTGTCATGCAGCGAAAATATATTTATTGGCAGTACTCTTTAAAGTTGTTTTCAAAAAAAGCTATCCGCCAATTAAAACAGTTGGAAAACCTAATACAATTGAACCTCCGTGTGCAGTAGTATCTCCCATTCTTGCAGCAGGCTTGCCGCCAATTAAAACAGTTGCCGAGCCTTTCAAAATGCTATCAGGAGGTCCAACACAAACACACATATCACCCATAACGGCAGCCGGCATTCCGCCAATTAAAACAGTTGGCATACCCGGTCCGGTTATCGGTCCACCCACGTGAGGAACAGGCGGAACACCCGGTGTTATCATCGGGCAAACGTGCATATCCGTTAATCTTGCGGCTGGCTGACTCATATCTTAAAATATTTTTTTGAATGAATTTGCGTGTAAATAAAAAACATTTGCATTTTCAAACCCATTTATTTTTCATTTCCATCTAAAAAAACAATTTTATGTCATTCACCGATTCAGTAAAAAAAGCAGTTCACATTGCTCAGGCACACGCTAAAGATTTTGCACACAGCACCTTTGGTCCCGCACATTTACTCAAAGCATTATTGCATAAAGAAGTCGGCTTGCGCAGCAAATTAGAATCTTCGGGCAAGGACATTTTTTACATGGAAGAATGGGCGGATGTGCGCATTGAAACTTACCCTAAAGGTCGCCCCGAAGAAAGCCCGAAGCCCGATGCACAGGCAGAAGCAGTGTTTGCAGAAGCAGATAATATTCGTTTAAAATTTGGCTCGGATGATATTGATGCCATTCATTTATTGATTTCACTGGCAACGCCCGGTGTCGGCTTTTCTTACGAGCAATTGAAAACTTTTGGATTAACTGCCAATGAGTTAATTGAAGATGCAGTTGAAAATAAAACAGTAAGCAATCTGGTAGAAAAAGGCGGAGCAGCAGCAAACGGTGGTGGCGAAAAGAAAGCGGGCAACAGCGCGTTGCTGAAATTCTGCACCGATAAAACTGCCGAAGCGCGCACGGGAAGAATTGATGAAATCATCGGGCGCGATAAAGAGATAAGAATGATGGCTGAAATATTGGGAAGAAGAAGCAAGCCGAATGTGATTATCGTTGGCGAGCCGGGCGTGGGCAAAAGTTCTTTGGTAGATGGCTTTGCATTGAACGTGGTGAATGGTCATGTGCCCGATAATTTAAAAAATGTAACGGTGTTTGAATTGGATTTCGGTTCATTAGTTGCGGGCGCGTCATACAAAGGCGAAGTGGAAGACCGACTGAAAAACATCGTGAAGGAATTGAAGCAATTCGACAAAGCCATTTTATACATTGATGAAATTCACCAGTTGCTTGATAAAAACGGTGGCGCATCGGGCGCGGCAAATTTGTTGAAGCCCGAATTGGCGCGCGGTGAGCTTACCGTAATTGGCGCAACTACCAACGAAGAATACCGCAAATACATTGAAAGCGATGATGCGTTCAGCCGCAGGTTTGAGGTGGTGCGCGTGGAAGAGCCTGATGATGCAACGGCTGTGCGGATGCTGAACAAAATTATTCCTTACTACGAAAAGCATCATGCGCTCACCGTTGATAAAGATGCTGCGCCCGAAGCCATTCGTTTGGCGCGTAGGTTTGCGAAAGAGCGCAGCCTGCCCGATGCCGCAATTGATTTACTCGACCGCACTATGGCATCGGTGAAATTCGCTGCTAATACTGCAACTGACGATTTGAAAAAGTTAGATGAAGCCTTAGCGGAATTGCTTGCCAAAAAAGAAGAAACACTTGATTTATTAAGTGAATTAAAATGGTTTCACAAAGAGTTGAACAACAAAGTGAGCCATGTGCTTACGGGTCAGTTGGATGATGAAACCGACATCAATACTTTGGAAACAACCGAAGCGATTTCCGATTACCTGAAAGATGTTTTAGCGCGGCTTTCAAAACTTGCCGAAGACATAAAAAGTCATGTGGACAAAACAGATATTGCCGCCATGATTGCGCACAAAACGGGTATTCCAATCGGTAAATTAGGCGGGCAGGAACGCGAGCGATTGATGGGCATGGAAGCTATTTTACAAAAACGTGTGGTGGGGCAAGACCACGCTATCAAGTCTTTGAGCGAAGCAATTTTGGAAGCGCGTTCGGGATTGAACAAGCAAGGGCAGCCGATTGGTTCTTTCTTTCTTTTAGGACCAACAGGAACGGGCAAAACCGAAGTGGCAAAATCGCTTGCCGAATTTTTGTTTCAAACCGAAACGGCAATGATTCGCTTCGACATGAGCGAATTTAAAGAGGAACATTCTGCGGCATTGTTATACGGTGCGCCTCCGGGATATGTGGGCTACGAAGAAGGCGGTGTGCTGGTGAATAAAATCCGCCAACAGCCTTACGCTATTGTGTTGTTTGATGAAATTGAAAAAGCGCATCCTTCGGTGTTTGATATTTTCCTGCAAATATTAGATGAAGGAAAAATGCACGACCGCCTCGGCAAAGAAGGCGATTTCAGCAATGCGGTAATTTTATTCACTTCAAACATTGGCGCAGAAAATATCATTGAAAGTTTTGCGAAGGATGTAATTCCAAAATCAAGCGACCTGCTCGAAATCATGGCGAATTATTTCCGTCCCGAATTTTTAGCGCGTTTAACCGAGATAGTTCCGTTCGCGCCAATCAGCGAAAAGAACGTGGTGAAGATTTTCGAGATTCACGTAAAGACCCTGCACAAAAGCCTCGAACGGCAAGGCATTACACTTGAAGTTACGCCCGAAGCGAAAGAGAAAATTGCATTGATGGGCTTCACACCGCGCTATGGCGCGCGTCCGCTCACGGGCATGATACGCACCCAACTGCGCAGACCGCTTTCTAAAATGATTATTGCCGGAGAAATAGGCAAAGGCAGTCATGTGAAAGTGAGTGTGGATGGCGGGGAGTTGAAGTGGGAGAAGTAAGGAAATAAAAGGAACAATGTTTTTAATAAAGAACTAATTCAATTTTATTGTATGTCGAAAATGAATTTAATCAGAGATGTAATTTATGATTATATCCAAATAACGCCAATTGAAAGGGACATTGTTGAAGACCCTTATTTTCAAAGATTACGATTTATTTATCAAAATTCTTCTGCTTATCTGACTTATCCAAGTAATCAACTTACAAGGTTTAGCCATTCACTCGGTGTTATGCACATAGGCGGACTGTTATTCAGAAATGGCTTTCAAAATCCAGTGAATCAAGAGTGTAAGGAAAGATTTACGACTCTTTGCAGAAAGGTTATTGAGCAAAAAATAAAAGATTATAGAATTGATAATACCGAGAATATTTTTTTTCAAAATATTGATAGTTTTTACATAGTAGATTCTGATATAAAATTTCCTTCTGAATCTATTGAAGATAAAGCTGCTATTACAATAATATGGCAATCTATACGGTTAGCTTGCTTATGTCATGACATTGGACATCTGCCTTTTTCACACATTTTTGAGATGGCTTTGGATGAATTTAAAATCAGGCATAATGGTTCATTTTTCAATTCACTTTTGGATGAGTGTAAAACAAAGGTCAGTCAGGTGTTTTCAACAGAGTTTGAGGGTGTTGCAAAGGCGATGGATTTACATGAATATATGGGAGCATATCTTCTAAGCAATATCTATGAAAAGATTTATAAATCTAAGAATGACCCATTTTACACAATTTGTTTTGGTATTGCCATAGAAATTTTTCTTCATGAAAAAAAGAGCTATAAAAGTGGCACAATAAACGATAAACAAGTACCCGATGAGGAAAATATATTTGGTTGTTTGTATACAATTGTTTCATCTGATTTGGATGCAGATAGATTGGACTATATATTACGAGATGCAAAGTCAAGCGGCATAGATTTAGGTAATTTTGATTATCTAAGAATAATATCAAATTATCACTTGAAAAGTACTGAAGATATTTTTCACTTTTCACCTTCGGATAAATGTCTTTCAAGCATTGATCAATTTTTTAATTATAGATATTTAATGTATGAGTATGTTTACTATCATCATAATGTTGCCAAATATGATGGTGTACTTATAGAAATACTTTGTTTGTTATTTCATCAAGTAGTTAATAATGAAAATCCAGAATTAAGAAAAATGTGTATTGAGGATTTTTATCTAATTGACGAATCAGATAAATTATTCCCTCTTCAAAAGAAGGAACGCGATGTTGAAATGATGATGTATGAATATTATGATGATTGTTGGTTGAGAAATTTTTTGCAGACTATTTATATGCACAGAGAAAAACTATCCTTAAAGGAAGAATTTATAGACTTACTTAATACCTTTTTATACAGACAAGGTAATAATATCTGCTCATTATCTAAAAATACAGCAGGGATTGATAATTTATTAAGAGATGAATTTTTTCAAAACATCATTAATAAGAATCAACAATTGATTTTTAAATACGATTTGTATAATGCAGAATCCCTCCTTGATAATATAAAAGAGAAAAGAAATGAACTGAATAATAACGTTCAACGAAATGAAGGCAGCCCTGACGGTTACAAAGAGTGGATTAATAAAAATACCCCTCAAACAATAAGTGTCTTTAAGATTCAAGAAAAGCATATAGCAGATTTTAGAATTCTCATTAACAAAGTTGAATTGGCTCAAAATCAAAAGTCTATAATGATAGAAAAGATACAAGAACTTAGAACAAAACTTAAAGAGGCAGGTATTATGTTGATATTTAAGAATACCCCTCCCAAATTGTTATCCTTAAACAAGCAAACTAAAATGATTCTAAATGTAAAGAATAGTGCAAACACAAGTGTGATTAAGATTAAGGATGTTTCGTATTATCTGAAGAATCTACAAAACTTGACAAACACCCATTTTCATTATTATTTTGGTGCATATAAAGTCAATATAAAAAGCGATGAATCAACAAAACGACAGTTTAAAGAATATGTGCAAAATTTCTTGTTGGAACTGTTAGAAATGGGACTTGATTTGGAGCTTAATTCACAATCAAAACAGAAAAAATAATGCCAATGTCAATCTTTGAAGAAATTTATACTGTCCAAAAAGCACTGATAACCTTTACATCAGAAGAGAGAAATGAATCTGAACTTTTTAGAGAGGTTAAAAAGCTAAAGGTACAGCATCAAGATGTCAACATAGATTTAGCATTGCAAAATTTGATTGAAAAAGGAATTATCTCTTATCATTATCCTGACGTTAGTTCAGAATGTAAGTATTCAAGTGCTTTAGCTTGTTCCCCTCTTGTGAGCGTTGCCTCTCATTAGAACCAACTCCTTCATTGCAAAATCATGCACGCAATTTTTCTTTTGAAAAGATAAAGTTGATTTTGCTTTGCGACTTCTCTGCTAATTAGAGTTTTCAAATCAATCTTTAAAGAATAATTTCAGTGCCTTTGGCATAAACATTTGGAATTATGTCGCTGCTTATTTCTTTTGATGAAATATTGAATCAAATTGTATCCACCGTTGAAAAACTTTCGCCCGAAGAGCAAAAACGGGTATTGCTGCGCCTGCAAAAAGGCGAGCTTACGGCTACGGCAAAGCGGCTTTCAAAATCAGTAAGGAAAAATTCAAACACCGCGCAGCAAACCGTTGCAGCCGTTAAGAAATGGAAAAAGACCGCGTAGCTATTGATCCAATTGACTACAGAAAGGAATTTAAAGTGGGCGAAGTAGAGTTCCAAAACCCTTTTTCAAAAGTGAAAATATAGAAAATCATATTTGCATTTAATTTAAAAAATGAAAATATAAAAAGCCATATTTGCACTTATGCAAACAAGGGATATTAAGGATTTTAAAGCGGGAAAATGGATTCAACAATTTGAATACCAAAGCTTTATGCCTGAAAAGATAAATTTGCAATGGCTTATATCCGATGCAAAGCTGCAAATATTGCTGAGCGAAGCAGACAGGCAACTCGGAAAATTAGATGCTTTTTCCGAATTGATTCCCGATATTGACTTTTTTATCAAAATGCACGTAACGAAAGAGGCTACGGTTTCCAGCAAAATAGAAGGAACGCAAACCAGCTTTGAAGAAGCATTGGTAAAAGAAGAAGACATCAGCCCTGAAAAGCGCAACGACTGGAACGAAGTACACAACTACATCAAGGCGATTAACGAGGCGATTGCGGCAATGGAAAAGCTGCCCATTTCCAACCGGCTGATAAAGCAAACGCATCAAACGTTGCTTTCGGGTGTTCGCGGAAAAGAGAAGCTGCCGGGCGAATATCGCAGCAGTCAAAACTGGATAGGCGGCAGCTTGAAAAATGCTGTTTTCATTCCGCCTGCGCACAACGAAATTCCTGA
>CAZSEG010000050.1:6404-20118 GCA_964605875.1 uncultured Chitinophagaceae bacterium | reverse complement strand
GGTTGCTGAACTCACCAATGGTTTTACTGTGATAGGTGCTAAGCACTTTCAGGCGGTGCGAAATAGTGGTAAGCAGAAAATAATCTTCGTTGATGGAAGCAAGCCCGTAAGCCTCATTGAAAAAATGAATCGCCACTTCAAGCTGCCCGCGTTTCCACATCAGGTGCGCATTGGAAAGTATCTGGTGAATGATAACATGGTCGTCAGGAAATTCATTTGCTCTCAATGTGATTGCCTCCAATTGATGAAGCTCGAAAAGCACTTCAGAAAGCAGACGTTTTTTGGTATTGGCATACGCGCTGCCGGGTTTTGAATACCCCATTTCGCGGGCTGCACGAACATCGCTGCCGATTTTTTTAAAAACCACAAGGTTAAAAAGCTCAAGCACGCGGCTGCTTTCACCGCGTCTGTTCACGTGAATCAGGCGATGTCTGATAATATCTGCTTCCCTTTCAGATAGATGAGAGAGAATATCAAAAAGCGGTTTAACATCTTTAATGTGCATGAGGTGGCAATGACGAACGCAATTTCAAAGGAAGCAACTGTTTTTCGTATCCATTGCTGAAATATGAATCTTTTTTGTTAAAATAAAAATTTCAATGACTGATAATCAATAAGTTATATTTTTAATTGCCCGAAAAACGGCTAAAAAATGGGATTTGAAATGTGAATAAATTTTCTGTAGTCATTTGTAATTCAAATAAAAGTGTTACTATTTTGAAATTGTTGTGAAAACATAATCCGTTGAGTTATGAAAATCAACTGGTTATGTTTTGAAGGCGATGATTTTTAAAAACTGAATAAGCATCATGCTTACCACCATCCATTCGCTTGAAAATCCGCTGCAACGAAAGTTGCGCAGGTATGCCATTTATGGTTCTGTGATGGTATGCGCCATTGCATTATCGGTGCTGGCAGGTTGGGCTTTTGACATCCATATCCTTAAATATCCCGCCCCGCGGTTAGTCGCCATGAACCCGATGACGGCAACCGCTTTTATTTTTTCGGGCATAGCGTTGGGCTTTATTGATAAACGGTTTTTCAAAACAGGAAAAATAATCGCTATTGCAATTACCTCTATCGGCATTTTAAAGTTGTTAGCCATTGACACAGGCTTGGATATCGGCATTGACCGATGGCTTTTCCAAAAAAGCGTGGAAGCTGCAATAGTAAACGGATTGCCAAACAGTATGGCACCAAATACTGCCGTTTGCTTTCTGCTGCTCGGCATTGCCGTTACACTTTCCGCTTCATCTAATCCAAAGGCGCGTTCGCTGGCAACGTACATCGCTTTTACGATTAACGTTGTAAGCATTTTTTCGCTCATTGGCTATGTGTATGAAGTGAAAGAATTTTACGGATTCCTCAACTTTATCCCAATGGCGGTGCATACCGCTTTTTGCTTTCTGCTCATATCCCTTACCGTCTTGCTTTTCAATAGCAATTACGGCTTTATGCAAACCTTCACCAGCAATTATTCGGGGGGCGTAATGGCGCGGCTGCTGCTGCCTGCAATGATTTTTATTCCTGCGATTTTGGGTTGGTTAAGGCTTTGGTCAAACCGCCATTTGCCCATCAGTGTAGAACTTGGAGTGGCATTGCTCATCACGCTAATCATAGTGTTTTTCTTTGCTATGGCATGGATACTTTCGGTTGCATTAAACAAAACCGATAAAGCCAGAAGTGAAGCCGAAGCATCACTACGAAATTTTAGTGCAGAGTTGGAAAAAAATATTGCCGAACGTACCAAAGAGCTTGCGGATTATCAATTCGCTTTGGATGAATCAAGCATTGTCGCTATCACCGATTACAGAGGTATCATCAGGCATGCCAACGATAATTTTTGCAGCATTTCAAAATACAGCCGCGAAGAACTTATCGGGCAAGACCACCGCATTGTCAGTTCCGGCTATCATTCGAAAGAATATATCCGCAATCTTTGGACGACCATCGCATCGGGAAATATCTGGCGGGGCGAACTGAAAAACAAAGCGAAAGACGGCACTTTTTATTGGGTGGATACCACTATTGTTCCGTTTATTGACGAGCGCAAAAAACCTTATCAGTATATTGCCATCCGCGCTGATGTTACCAACCGCAAAACGGCAGAAGAAGAGCTTTACAACCTGAACAATGAACTGGAAGTGCGCGTAGAGCAGCGCACTGCACAACTTGCAGCCGCTAATAAAGAAATCGCAAAAAGAAATATTCACTTCGACCGCGCGCATGATATATTTCTCTCTGCAAGCTTTGAAGGCTTCTTTGTGGACTTCAACGATAAGCTGGTACAGCAGCTTGGTTTTTCACGGGAAGAGCTTTTAAGCATTCCGTTTATTTCGCTGGTGCATCCTGATGATGTTGATGAAAGCGAAAAAGAGATAGCAAGAATTGCCGCAAAAGGAAACTCCGAAAATTTTGAAAACCGTTTTCGATGCAAAGACGACAGCTACGTTTGGATGCAATGGAGCGTGGTGGTATATGACAACCTGATTTACGCGGTAGGCAGAAACATAACACAACAAAAGCAACAACGACAGGAGCTGATAAGCCAGGCCGAAAAGCTGAATCGTGTCAATAATGAATTGGAATCTTTTTCTTATTCAGTGTCGCACGATTTGCGCGCGCCATTACGCGCGGTTCACGGCTATGCGCAAATGCTTTCGGAAGATTACGGCAGGCAGATGGATGAAGAAGCCAGTCGCATCATCAGCAACATCATGAGCAATGCAAAAAAGATGGGTACGCTCATTGACGACCTGCTTAGCTTTTCGCGCTTAGGCAGAAGAGAATTAGTGAAAATGAAAATGCAGATGCACGACATGGTCAAAAATATCTGTGCCGAGTTAAACGATAATCCCGATACGCGGCATAAAGTGCGGTTTATTATTCACCCGTTGTCACCTGTATTTGCCGATTCGGTTACCATGAAGCAGGTTTGGATAAACCTGATTTCAAACGCGCTGAAATATTCGAGAGAAAAAGAAAAAATCATCATTGAAATAGGTGCATTACAGCTTGAAGATGAAACGGCCTATTACATCAAAGATAATGGCGTGGGCTTTGATATGCGTTATGCCGAAAAATTGTTCGGGGTGTTTCAAAGATTACATTCCGATGAAGAGTTTGAAGGCACGGGCGTGGGCTTGGCAATAGTGCAGCGCGTGATTGCAAAGCATGGCGGACGAGTGTGGGCGGAAAGCAAAATCAACGAAGGCGCAACTTTCTTTTTTTCATTACCAAACAATATAACATCATGAACACAGACATTGAAATTCTGCTTGTGGAAGACAATGCAAGCGATGCGGAAATGACCATCCGCGCATTGAAAAAAAACAACCTTGCCAACCAACTGCTGCACCTGAAAAATGGCGCAGAGGCATTGGATTTTATTTTTTCCGAAGGAGAATATGCAGGAAGAAACTTGGTACAAAAACCTAAGGTAATTCTGCTTGATTTAAAGATGCCGAAAGTAAACGGCATAGAGGTGCTGGAAAGAATAAAATCAGACCCGCGCACGCGCAGCATTCCTGTGGTAGTACTCACTTCATCGCGCGAAGACCCAGACATTCAGAAGTGCTACGATTTGGGCGTGAACAGCTATGTGGTGAAGCCTGTTGAGTTTGATGCGTTTTATAAAGCTATTACGGATTTGGGGCTTTACTGGATGATAACAAACAACCTTCCTCATCATTAAACGCTTGCGATATGGAACAGCAGATTAGATTACTGATTCTTGAACATGATGTCAATGATATTGACCTGCTCAAATACGAGCTTAAAAAATCGTTGAATACTTATTCGGTAAAAATTGTTCAAACGGAAAAAGAGTTTACAAGCGCGCTCGCAAGCGAAACGCCCGACATTATTCTTTCGGATTATTCGCTTCCGAACTTTGATGGCGTGAGCGCATTTTACCTGAAGCAAAAGCTGGCAGCGGATGTTCCATTCATGATTGTATCGGGAACGATTGGCGAAGAAAACGCCATTGAGCTTATCAAAAATGGCGTAACCGATTACGTGCTGAAAGATAAATTGTATTCGCTTGCTCCGAAGATGAAACGCGCATTAAACGAAGCAAAAGCAAAGCGCGAAAAGGCAGCGACAGAAATTGCATTGCACAATTCCGAAGCCAGTCTGCGCGCCATGTTCGACAATACTGACATTGGCTTCCTGCTGCTGAATACTTACTTTGATGTGTTGGCATTCAACAGCACAAGCAGTCGTTGGGCTTCCAGCTCTTTTGGCGTTGAACTGAAAAAGCATATCAATTTCCGAAGCCTTATTCGTCCGCAGGCGGTGGATGCATTTGACAGCCTGATGAACAATATACTTGCAGGCAATGACATCAGCTACGAAACTTCTTATCCAAAGAAAGAAGGTATGTTGGTGTGGTTTCAAATCAACATTAAACCAGTGAAAGACCAGGAAGGCAGCATCATTGGCATTTGCATTGCGGTGAATGATATAACACAGCGCAAAAATGCGGAAGATGAAGTGCGCAAGCTGAATGAAGAATTAGAAGAAAGGGTGAAACAACGCACCGAAGAATTATTGGATGCCAACCGTTCGCTCGAAGCGTTTTCGTATTCTGTATCGCACGATTTGCGCTCACCGTTGCGTTCCATTATGGGCTTTGCACAGATAATCAAAAGGCAGTATTCATCAGATTTGCCGTCCGGCATGGACGAGCTTTTCAATCATATCCTCAGCAGCACCGAAAGAATGAACGCGATTATTGAAGACCTGCTCGCGCTTGCAAAATACGGCAAGCAAAAGCTGAATCTTGCAGAAGTGGATATGAACTCATTATTCAATCGTGTATGGGGTAATATTTGTCAAACAATTAGCCACAGAGCGGTTATTGATTTGTTTGATTTACCCCGCATACGCGCAGATGTTTCAATGGTGGAACAGGTTGTGATAAACCTGCTTTCCAACGCAGTGAAGTATTCGTCAAAAGTGGAGCAGCCTGTTATTTGTGTAGGTTTTGAAGAAACGCACGAGTATGTTACTTACTTTGTGAAAGACAATGGTGCAGGTTTTGATATGCAGCATTACAACAAGCTGTTTGGCGCGTTCCAGCGATTACACGCCACCAACGAATTTGAAGGTACGGGCGTAGGTTTGCTGCTTGTAAAGCGTATTATAGAAAAGCATGGCGGTACTGTATGGGCGGAAGGCAAAGTAAATGAAGGAGCAACGTTTTGGTTTAGTTTGCCGAAGGAATGAGTGTTGTCTTACATCGTGTCTTTCTCTGCTTGTGCAAATGAGATAAAAACAAAAATTATTAAGAGCATTGAAATGGCACAACACAACATCACAGGTAGGCAGGGTGAAATATTCGCAGTAGAATTTCTGAAAAATAAAGGGCATAAAATTCTTGCTTGCAATTATCGTTTTGAAAAAGCGGAGATGTTATCAGCCTTTCAAAAAGTAAAACGGGCTATGATGTATTTTATATAGAAGATGCTTTTTTTCCTTTGGGTTGATGTTGTTTAAATTTTTGAAAATAACTTATTAAACCACATAGAAACATAGTTAATAAATAGAGGAGGTCGGTTTGCGCAAGCAAACACTTTATGTTTCTTTTTGTGTTTTTGTTTAAAAGAAAAAGGCATAAAGTATAGATAGCCAAAACAAGTTTTGGACATAGCTTATTACAAGGAACCAACTATGTTTCTATGTGGTTTAGGTGTATCATTTCAAATTCGCGGGAAATAAACGCGCTGAAAAAACAGTTATTCCGTAAGGCATTTTAGAAAATGAAACAAGGCGGTTTATATTAGCCGCTCAATAAAAAATATGCAGCAACTCAACAGCTTAATTGAAAATAATAAGGATAGATTTCTGAATGAACTTTTTGACCTTTTGCGCATCGCTTCGGTGAGTGCGGATAAAAAGTTTTCGGCAGAAGTGCTGCAAGCCGCAAATTTTGTGGCGGAAAAACTGAAAGCAGCCGGAGCAGATAATGTGCAGCTTTTTGAAACACCGGGCTATCCTGTGGTGTATGGCGAAAAGATAATTGATGCAACAAAGCCAACGATATTAGTTTACGGACATTACGATGTGCAACCTGCCGACCCTTACGAACTGTGGACTTCTCCCCCATTTGAACCTGTGGTGAAAGACGGTAACATTTATGCGCGCGGCAGTGCAGACGATAAAGGGCAAATGTATATGCACGTAAAGGCGTTTGAACTGATGATGAAAGAGAATCTGCTGCCTTGCAATGTGAAGTTTATGATTGAGGGCGAGGAGGAGATTGGCAGTGAACATTTGGAAGATTTTGTGAAAGCAAACGCACAACTTTTGAAAAGCGATGTGGTCTTGATTTCGGATACTTCAATGATTGCCAATGAGCATCCGAGCATTACCACAGGCTTGCGCGGTTTAAGTTATTTAGAGGTGGAAGTTACGGGACCAAACCGCGATTTGCACAGCGGTGTGTATGGCGGTGCGGTGGCTAATCCAATCAATATATTGTGCGATATGATTAGTAAGCTGCATGATGAAAACCGCAAAATTACGATACCAGGATTTTATGATGATGTGCAGGATGTGGATGCCGAAGAGCGCGCTGCTATGGCAAAAGCGCCTTTCAATCAAAAGGACTACAACGATGATTTGGGTATGGCAAAAGAGTTGGGCGAAGCGGGCTACACCACTTTGGAGCGTGTTTCTATTCGCCCGACATTGGATGTGAACGGCATTTGGGGAGGTTACACGGGGCAGGGAGCAAAAACCGTGTTGCCGTCAAAGGCTTACGCTAAGATTTCTATGCGCTTAGTGCCTAATCAAAGCCATGAAAAAATCACCAAATTGTTTACTGATTATTTTCTTCAATCAGCACCGGAATATGTGCAGGTGAAAGTTACGCCCATGCACGGTGGCGAAGCGGCTGTAACGCCTACCGACAGTATCTCTTACCGCGCGGCAGCTAAGGCGATGGAGGCTACTTTTGGCAAAACGCCTATCCCTTTGCGCACAGGCGGAAGCATTCCTATCGTAACGATGTTTGAAAGAGTATTGAACACAAAATCGGTGTTGCTTGGATTCGGTTTGGATTCGGATGCCATTCATTCGCCAAACGAACATTATGGCGTTTGGAATTACTTCAAGGGAATTGAAACCATTCCTTATTTCTACAAATATTTTACCGAGTTGAGCGAGGCGTAGGTAGTAGTGGCGAATACAAATCGCGCACCAATTCTTCTTTGCCTTTTACATCAAGCAAAAGGAATTGTTTCAACTCATCTTCGTTTAAAGATTTTACAAGGTCGGCTAAGTAACTCATAGATTGAAATTAACCAAACAAATTGTTTGGCAAATGGTTCGTCTAAACTATTGCAATCACCACTCTTTCTGCAACACATAATGTTCTAATCGCACCAAATGCAGGTAGCTGTTTTCAAAATAATCAGTGTGTGGTTTCTCATCAGGCTTGGAACTTGCAACTGCACGAAATTGAAACTTGTTTCCTACGCCCGAATAAAATGTTCCCGCAATGTTGAAGGGAAATTCGCCTTCTGTTTTCAGGCTTTTTTCTAACCATTTCATTACATCAAAACCTAACCACGCATAGCGGGCTGGATAGATTCCATACTCGTGATAAAAGGTGTAATAAAAATTCAAAGTTCTGTCTGTGGCAGTGTCAAAAACATATTGCTCGGTAAAACGAGCAGAGAGTTTGTTCAGATAATCCAAGCGCAAAATTTCGGAGTTCAACCATGTTGGCATTCCATACACAACAATGTTCGATTTCTTTTCGGCAAGTTGCTTTACCACCATTTGCGCATTCGATTCATCGAACACACACACCACCACCACATTGCGTTTTGTCGCACTCAGCAAATCATTCAGGGTTTTCTTTTCACCTTTTACAATCGGGTTTGAAAAATTAAAAAGTGTAGCCGTAAATCTTGTTTTGCCGATGCCGTCAAAATTTTTCAGCAAAGAGTCTAAACGCTTTGCCGATTGCAAGCTGCTTTCCTGATTGGTGCAATAAATGATGATGTTTTCTTTCATAAAAGAATCTGCCAGCGAGCGCGCCATGTTATCAATATGCGCATCCATTGTTGGCGCAATTTTGATGTGATAAGGATTGTAGGTTGTCAAAGATTTGGAAGGCGAAAAGGGCTGCACATTCACAATTTTACGTTGCTTGCAAAAGTCGGCAACTAATTTGGAAGTAGAGTTGGTTACGGGTCCAATAATGATGTTGGAATATTGAATGGTTTTTTGTTTCAACAATTCTTTGGTGATGGAGTCATTATTCCATGTATCAAAAACGTGTAACTCGATTTCCAATAAAGAATCCTGCATTTCTTTTAAAGCAAACAGCACACCGTCATAAAAATCTAAAGCGGTTTTTGCTTCTTCCGAAATAAGTTGCGGTTTTGCGCCCGTTTCGCGAGCCGAGAGATAAGCATCAATTTTATTGGCAGTTGAAACACCGCTGAACGGCAGCAACAGCGACACCACGTAATGTTTTTTCATCACAGGGTTTTGCTGAAAATGATTAGCCGCGCTCAATGAACCCGACCGTTCCAATGCTTCTTTTAAAGATACGCTTCCGCGCTTTTGAAATTGTTTGTCAGTGCGGTCATTCGAGAATCCGCTTTTTATTTCAATCTGAGCGTAAGAATTAACGCCCGCAAACAAACACAACAGTAAACTCCAATATTTATTCAACATCCTTTTCAATTTTATCGGGCTTATTGATAGCGATTTGAGCTAAAGGTTAAAATGCGCGCCAAACCTATGTGATTTTCGGGAGATAAATTTTCTCATTTTCGCTTCGTGACTCCAGAAGAATTTAAAGAAAAATATCAGCAAACCATTCCTTTTGAGCCGGGTGTTTATCGCTATTTCAATAGCAGCGATGAAATACTTTACATTGGCAAGGCAAAGGATTTGCGCAAGCGCGTTACAAGCTATTTTTCTAAAACGGATATGAGCTTTCGCATCAGGTCTATGGTGCATCAGATTGCCCGCATGGAGTTTACCATTGTAAGCACCGAGCAGGATGCTTATTTACTTGAAAGCGCTTTCATAAAACAATATCAGCCGCCTTACAACATTATGTTGAAGGACGATAAAAGCTATCCGTATATCGTAATTAAAAATGAGCCGTTTCCCCGCGTGTTTGTTACGCGCAGGATGATAAAAGACGGCAGTGAATATTTGGGACCTTACACTTCTGTGGGCAGCGTACACAATGTGCTGGATATGCTCAAAACGCTCTTTCCCATTCGCACCTGCACGCTTGCGCTTACCGATAAAAATATTGAAGCGGGAAAGTTCAAAGTGTGCTTGGAATATCACATCAAAAACTGTTTGGGTCCTTGCCAGGCGTATCAATCAAAAGAAGATTATGACGAAGGAATACGCGAGATAAAGAATGTGCTGAAAAGTAATTTTCCTTCGGTGCTGAACTATCTGAAAAAAAAGATGAATGCCTTTGCTGCCGAGTTGGATTTTGAACGCGCACAGGAATTTAAAGAGAAGATTGATATGCTGAATGCGTGGCAAAGCAAAAGCACTATTGTGAATCCGCGCCTGAATAATATTGATGTTTACGGTTATACGGAAACTGATGCTTTCGCCTTTGTCAGTTTCTTTAAAGTAAGCAACGGTACGATTATTATGACCCGCGCTTTGGAAGTAAAAAAAGTGTTGGATGAAACCCGCGAAGAAATTCTCGGCAGGGCAATTGCAGAGATAAGTTTTGGTGAAGAACAGATAGTTGAAAAGGGAAATGATTTTGAAATCATCCTGCCTTTTGAAATGGAACTGCCTTTTGATTGTGTGCAAACCATGCCGCAGGCAGGCGATAAAAAAAAGCTGCTCGACTTTGCCACGCGCAATGTGCTGTATGCCCGCGAAGAGAAAATAAAAAGCATGATGAGCGCAGAAGAAAAGCATCCTTCTTTTCGCATTATGAAGCAATTGAAGGAAGATTTAAAGTTGAAGGAATTGCCGCGCCACATTGAGTGTTTTGATAATTCAAACATTATGGGTACGCATCCTGTGAGTGCCTGCGTGGTGTTTAAAGAAGCCAAGCCAAGCAAGAAAGACTATCGCATTTTTAATATCAAAACCGTAGAAGGTCCCAATGATTTTGCTTCGATGGAAGAAGTAATTTACAGACGCTATAAACGTATGTTGGATGACGCACAAACTCTGCCGCAACTTATAATTGTGGATGGCGGAAAAGGGCAACTGAGCAGCGCGGTTGAAAGCCTTGTAAAATTAGATTTGTACGGCAAAATTCCCATTGTAGGTATTGCCAAAAAGCTGGAAGAAATTTACTTTCCCGAAGATTCGCTGCCACTGCACATCAACAAGAAAAGCGAAAGCCTGAAACTGATTCAAAGAATGCGCGATGAGGCGCACCGCTTCGGCATTACACATCATAGAAATAGAAGAAGCAAAACATTTACAAATACTGAATTAGAAAGCATTGAAGGAATAGGCAAAAAAACAGCCGATGCGCTTTTGCGACATTTCAAATCCATGAAAAAATTGCGCGAGGCAAGTGCCGAAGAAATCACTGCGATTGTTGGCAATGCAAAAGCAAAAGTGATAAGGGATTATTTTGAAAATTCTGAATCATAAGATTATCGCACCAACACCCTACGCAAAATTGCACTTCCGCTATAATCTTTTTCGCGCAACCGAAACAATGCCTCAAACTGTTTTTGTAAAGCAGCTTCCACTTTTCCTTTCATCAGCAGTTGAGTTTCGGTATCGTCAAACTTGCTTTGAAATTTTTTAGTAGAAATTCTTTTGCCAAAACTGAAATACAGTTTCACAGGCTTGGGGATGATGGTAGGTCCCAAACCTTTTATAAACGGAGGCAGTAAATCCCCACCTTTAAAAATGCTGTCGCTTAATCCCGTGAACTTTAAAAACTTTCCGAAGTTGGTTTCCTGCAAAATTTCGTTGGCATCTTTGGTAATGGTGTAAGCCTCTTCGGCACCCACGGCTGCCACAGGAATAATATCATAGCCGTATTGCATTGCCATACGCACAAAGCCGCTGCGGTCGCTCCATTTCAACACATATTGCTCGCCTTTCTTTTTGCAAATTTCCTTAGTACCCCCAGGGAAAACCAACAAACTTTCTTTGCGCATCATAATGGCTGCACAGTTCTCTCGGCTTGCTTTTACTACGCCTAATCTTTGCGTAATCAAGTCGCGCCAAAAAGGAATTTTGTAATGATTGCTGTCGGCTAAGGAGCGCAGCACAATTCCTTTTTTCAGATACAATTCTATGCCGAAAGGATAGCCGTCCAACACACCCAAAATAGTATGGTTGCTGACAAACAATGCGGGCTTTGAAACATCTAACTTTTCCAAGCCGTAAAACTCGGGAGCAAACCAAAGTTTAAACGGACGAATAAAGTTTTGAGCAAAACGTTTTGATGGTGGCGTGAAATCGAATTTTTCTAACGAAGGAAGTTTTTTCTTGCTGCTCATAAATTTGTGAAATGATGTTGTGAAAGTACGATTGAACAAACATAATGTTAATAACGGGGGACATATTTTTTAGTTAAATATTTGGCACAAAGAACACAAAGACGACAAGCCTTTGTGTTCTTTGTGCTTTCGCGGGATAAGAAATATCCCGTGCGCAGTATTAAAATCTGTTTCGTAAAATAAAAAGGCTGTTTCGTAAAATTGATGACCGGAAATTGATGCAGGATACAGAACATTGCGGGATGAACGCGGTGATAATTGATGATGAGCGCAAAGCGCGACAATTGCTTTATGCTATGTTGGCGGAGCATTGCCCGCAGGTGAAAGCAGTGGCAGATTGCGAAGATTTACCTTCGGGAATTAAAGCAATCAAGCGCGAACAGCCGGATTTGATTTTTTTGGATATTGAAATGCCCGGACACAGCGGTCTTGAACTGCTCGATTTTTTTGATGAAGACGAAATAAATTTCAACATCATCTTCACAACTGCATACAGCGAGTACGCTGTTCGCGCATTTAA
Source organism: uncultured Chitinophagaceae bacterium (assembly GCA_964605875.1). Classification (GTDB taxonomy): domain Bacteria; phylum Bacteroidota; class Bacteroidia; order Chitinophagales; family LD1; genus UBA7692. The sequence continues at coordinate 8,118 of CAZSEG010000050.1, read as the reverse complement.
AATGAGCGCCATTGATTATTTGCTGAAACCTATTCAGCCGAATGAGCTGATGAGCGCAGTAGAGCGGGCGCAGAAAAAACAGGAGCAACTTGTTTCGCTCAAGTTGTTGCAGGAAAATCTTTCTGGCAAGTCGAAAAAAATAGTGCTGAACCACACAAAAGGTATTGAGTTTCTGAACACAGCCGATGTTCTTTTTATGAAAGGCGATGGCGCATACACCGAAATTTTCAAGCGCGATGGAAGCAAAACAGTAGCCAGTAAAAATCTGAAACAGTTTGAAGAAATGCTCAGCGACCAACCGCAGTTTATCCGCACACAAAAATCATATATCGTCAATACCGAATTTGTAAGCTCCATCAGCAAAACCGATGGAGTTTTGCAGGCAGTTATTCAAAATCACTTAGTGCCGGTATCGGTTGATAAAGCAAGTTTGTTGCTGGAAAAATTGCAGTAGAAATATAGTTGGGCGGTGAGTACTAATAGCTCACAACTCATAACCTAATCAACTATATTTCTATTGGGTTTTAAATATTTCACCTTATAGTATTTGTGTCCACACGATAGGTTTCCCAAAAAACAGGGATTTTTATTTTTGCCCAATTTGCAACTTCTATGAGTTACTTAGCCGATCTTGTAAAATCTTTAAACGAAGATGAGATAAAACAATTCCTTTTGCTTGATGTGAAAGGCAAAGAAGAACTGGTGCGCGATGCTTACGCCAAACTTTCCCGAACGAAAAAATTCAGTGAAGAAAAACTCCCCGCAAAGCTCGGCTTGTCGCAATCGCATTTCGACCAGATAAATTCTGTATTGCTCGCAAAAACGTTTGATAAACTGTGGGGCGATAACTATCGGAAAGCCTTTGTCAGCATTCAAAACAAAGGCTTGGCGGAGCTGATGCTGCACCTGATAAAAACGTATGAGAAACGAAAGCTGCAAACAAGAGATAAGGAGCAAATAACAGCCTATTACAAGCAAGTAATTGATACGCTGCTGCAAATTCCTTATCCGTATAGCAATGCTGTGCTGCGAAATGAATACGCAGAAAAATATCTCGCTTCGCTCGGCAGTAAAAAACGTTTGGAAGAAGAAACAAGAGTAGCGATGATAGTTTTAATGACAGACATCGCCAATTCTTTTTTCAATGTAAATCAATTGGAATTTAAACAAGATGCAGAGCGCACCATAGCGAAATGGAAAAAGAAAGCGGAAGGAAATGCCGCGGCAACTTTTTATGTTGCGCTTGGCTATTATGAATTGCTGAAATATACGAGCGACTCCGCTGTGTTGTATGCGGAATCGGTTGCGCAGGCATTGCAAGCCTTTTACAAGGCAAAGGGAATGGTGGAAGACAGATGGGAACGAAGGTTGCTTGGGGACGAAGCACTCAGTTATCTGGCGATGGACAACTATGCCGAAGCACTCGCGCGATACAGCAAACTGATGACACAATTTCCCGATACCGTTGGTGCGGATTATGCGCATCTGCAATCGTGGTTCAATTCGGCTATTTGTGCGCGGGAACTGGAACAGGCAGAACACATTTTCAATACCAAATTTTGGGTGCGCATACAAACCAAACCCTTTCCGCAGTTGGTGGTGGCGGTTTGCAGCATGGGGCTGTATCTGGCATTGCACCAAAAAAACATTACCTGGGCAACCGAACTTTTCAACCAAATAATGACCGCCCGCAATAAAGACCTGATACACACCG
>CAZSEG010000050.1:1730-6394 GCA_964605875.1 uncultured Chitinophagaceae bacterium | reverse complement strand
CACACCGAGCGCGTGTTGATGCGTATGCACGAAACGGCTTACTTTTATTTTTCGGGCGACTACCAAACGGCACTTAAACTTTCGGAAAAACATCTGAACTATCTGAAACGCTCACCGAACGCCAAAAATGTGGCAGGAGAACCCATTTCATTTATCGAGTGCATCAACAAATTTGCAAAATACCGGAACGGACAAACACATCTTCGCAACAAAACAGACCGCCTTGTAAACGGCTTGGCTACTGGCGTTATGAATGCCCAAAACCTGTTGCTGCGCGATGAATGGGCGCAACTGCGAAATTCGTAGAAATTCGATTTATTCTTAGTAATTTCTGTTGCCTGTTTTGAGGTGCGTCTATACTTGCGCGAAATTTTTCAAACCAAAAAATTTAATAACAGTGAAAAGAATAATTACAAGCATTGCCTTATCAGGCGCAATTTTCGGTGCTTATGCTCAATCCGGTTTTGTGTGGACAGATATAAGTGCCGTTACCTCTTCATCTTCCACCAACCACAATTTCTACATTCTCCCTTTGGATAACAATACAATATTGGGAGCAACCGCTGCGGGAATTTTCAAAAGCAGCGATAACGGGCAGAACTGGAATGAGATGCCCGGCAGTGGACATTCCATGCGAATAGTGAGGCTTAGCACAGGTAAACTTGTAGCGGCAGGAACTTCCGTTCGGGTTTCGTCAGATAATGGTGATACTTGGACATCCTCAACATCAGGGCTGCCGTCAGTTTATGCCCGCGATTTGTTTGTTGATAATAATGATAATGTTTACTTATCAAATGACCAGGGAGCAATGGATAAAAAAGGTTTGTACAAATCTTCTGACGGAGGTGTTTCGTGGAACAAATTAGATACAATCGGTTTGAATATAATTTCCGGCTCGGCTGTGATGGGCGGCATTTATACAGAAACCGGAGACACCGTTTTTCTTGGTTACAGAGACAAACTTTTCAAGTCCGTTGACGGAGGCAATACATGGTCGGCTGTTTCCGGCATTTCCAATAGTGTTCATCGTATCAGAAAAGCTCCGGACGGGAACCTGTTTGTTGCCACTTCTTCCGGACTCTTTGTGTCGTCAAACGGGGGAGATAATTTTACCAAAAAAACGAGTTTTATTACGCCCGATGTAGTGTTTAAAGGTGATACCGTTATTGTGCTTCAAAGGGGGCAAGGCAAGGGACATACTGTAATACGTTACAATCTTTCTGATTTGTCGCAAATAGATGTTATAGGTGATACGGCATCAGGGATAAAGAATGTGAATGTTATCGGTATGTCTATGAATGATGCAGGGAATTTGTTTGTTGCATCAGAAACCGTAGGCGCGGCAACGGGCAATCAAAGAACAAGATTTTATACCACTGCTCCGGCAGGCAGCACTGCTACAGGTATAAATGAAACACTTGCAGAAAACGTAATCACTGTTTATCCCAATCCGGCAAATAATGTTGTAACGATTGCGAATATTCCGACTAACTCAACCGTGCGCATTACAGATGTGGCGGGGAAAACGGTTTACAGTTCAAAAAATGCTGACGCGCAGGTAATCAGCAGCGTTGATGGCTGGATGAGCGGTATTTACTTTGTGCAGGTTGTAAATAACAACAGCATTATCACTAAGAAATTGATAATAAACTAAGAAGCTGTTTGGATTTATCTCACTAATTTTTTTATGATACAAATCCAAACAGCTTCTAAGACTGCACTCAAGCCCCGACTGACAGGTCCCTTTGCTCTTTATGTGTTATTGTTTTGAGTTGATGTGCCGATGTTTGACTTGGACTTGCTTATGTTTTGATTAGACTTGTTGATGTTTGGCTTAGACCTGTCATTGTTTCGCATTGACTTGTTGATGTTTGCTTTTTATATGCTGATACTGACTATTTGACAGTTGAATTTTTGATTTGATGTGTTGTTGTGGCTTTTAGATGCTTGGTTGTGGAGTGACTGCCGTTTTTCTTTTGAAGATAAGTTATACTTGTGCCAGCTATGAGCTATCTCCTCGACTTAGTAAAATCATTTAATGAAACTGAACTGAATCAATTTCGTCAATTGGATTTGATTGGTAAAGAAAAAGCGTTGCGCGATGAATATGCAGCAATTACACCCAGCACTGCATTTGATGAATCGCTTCTGCAAAAGAAATACGGGTTCAGTAAATTTTATTTAGGCAAAACGAATACGAAATTATTAGACCGGACATTGTCGTTTTTTTCTGAAAATGATTTTCGGGAACGGGTTTATTTTTTGATTGAAAAACAGCTTTACGATTTATTGCTGCACAACTTGAAATTAAAAGAAAGGAAACTGCAAAAGGAACAAGATACAGCCGAACTTGAATCCTTTTATTTACTGGCATTTAGCGCTATAAACACTTTCAACTTCAATAATTTTCCGGAGAAATTGTTGGATTATTATGCTGATTGCTACATAAAGATTTTGAATGGGCAAAATGAGGAACAGCGTTATGCCGTTTTAGCGCAACGGGAAGAAGCCATCATTCGGCTGCATCAGAACAAACCAAACGGGCGGAAAAAACGAGCAGATGCTTTCAACAGACTTCAATCGTATCAGCAAGCAGTTTTTGGCAAGCAGTGGTACAAAGCGGAGATTAAAATTTACAGGTCGCTCAGTGCTTTTTATGATGAAACGGATAATCAAAAAAGTTACGATAATCTGGTATTGGCAAATGCAGCAGCACGAAAAATTTACGACCAGGTAGAGGACAGGGAAAAAAGTTATTTACTGGCTATGCAAGGCTATCTTGCTGTTTGTATGAGCCGGTATAAAGAAGCAGTAGAAGTTTATGAAGAAGCTTTTAACGCATTTCCCGTTTTAGGCACGAACCTTTTTCATACCTATCATCTGACGTTTGCATTATTAATCAACAAAGAACTGAATCGGGCAAAACAGGTATTGAATCAATATATGTCCCCCTTTTTAGAAAATGAAAATGCACGCAATTTTAACTTTGACATTCTTCGTTTATATGCAATCTTCCATTTGCTGAATAATGAAACAAATGAAGCAGGGAAATATTTGCAGCGCATTATGCAGTTTCCAAAAGAAGATTTTACACCTTACGGAGACGCGCTGTTTCGCTTTGTACATAATGTATATATTACGAGAACAGGTGATACAGTGTATGCTGCCGATTTATTGAAGAAGAACCTGAATTTTATATACACTAAAAATGAAATCCCCGACTTGGAAGGCGTAAAAAAAATGTTCATTGCGTTGGGAGATATTATCCGCGCCCGAAACAAAAACATACATATCTCCCCTGCTCAGATAGCGGCAAAAGTGGATTCAGAAGGAACCACAAGGTTATACTGTCTTTTATTGGAATTAGCAGCAGAATATTAAAACCCGCACCGGGTAAAAAATCGGCATTTCTTGGGTTGGCGGACGGCTTTTCTTGTGCGTTTTTTGCGTCATAAATTTTTCACTCAAAAAACAAATAACAATGAAATTAAAAATTACACTATTATTTTTTGTATGTTGTATGGTACAATCATTTTCCGCTTTTTCCCAATGGGTTAATTGTCCCAATACCCATAGTCTTCACGGTTATGCACTTGCTGTAAAAGGTGCTGATATTTGGTTAGGAACCCAAGGGAAAAGCATGTACAAATCAACCAATGATGGAGCTTCATTTACTTCAAGCAGTGATGGTATATCCAGTGGCGTGCAGGAGAAATTCAACATCTTTGTTTCCACAACAGGCAATATTTTTATTTCTACAACCAGCTACACCTATCCTCTTTACAAAACAACTAATGACGGAGGGGCTTGGGAACTTAAAAATACAGGCTTAAACTGGACGGTACAAGCGCCATTCTATGTGTCAAATATGACTCAGATAGGGAGCACTTTGTATGTTGGAACTTCAAATGGAGTTTATCAATCTACTGATGAAGGGGAGAATTGGTCTGCATTGGGGCTGACGGGTAAATACGTTACGGTTTTGAAAAGCAATAATGGAAAACTGTATGCAGCAACTAACACAGATGGTTTGTTTATCAGCAGCGACAACGGAGTAACTTGGACAGGTGGTGCTGCGCTTTCAGGAACAACCGATATAGCGTTTAAAGGCAACGATGTTTTTGTGAGTTCGAACAGCAGTGGCAAGATTCGTAAATCAGTTGACGATGGTCTCACATTTACAGGTGGCGTGGGTTCCGGTGCTATTCGGAAAATGCTGGTAGCAGGCGATAAAATATTAGCTGTAAGTGAGGGTGGATTTCTTGTTTATGACATTGCTACAGAAGTATCTGTTTCTGAAAATACAGGTTTAACAGCAAACAATGCGTGGTCATTAGCAATTAGCAATAACAATGTTTTTATTGGTGTTTTAACGCATGGTGTTTTCAAAAGAGCCTTGTCGGATTTGGGTATCACAAGCCCGGTGTCGTCTATCGGAATAAATGATATTGCAGGGAATACCATTAAGGTATATCCTAATCCTGCCAGTGAAGTTGTAACCGTTGCTGATTTACCGAGCGGCTCAACCGTGAGCATTTTGGATATTGCAGGAAAAGTTGTTTACAATTCAGCAATTACAAATGAACAAACGGCAACTGTCAGCACGGCAGACTTTACAAATGGCATTTATTTAATTCGTATTGAAAACAACGGAAATATTGCCA
>CAZSEG010000050.1:0-1720 GCA_964605875.1 uncultured Chitinophagaceae bacterium | reverse complement strand
ATATTGCCAACAGGAAACTTGTAGTAAACAAGTAAGAAGGGATTTGTTTTATATTGCTAAACGGAACGCACTTACGTGCGTTCCGTTTTTTTATTTTGCGAACCAATGAGCTACCTTCTCGACTTAGTAAAATCGTTCGATGAAAACGAACTGACACAATTCAAAAAGTTAGACGTTATCGGCAAAGAAGCGTTGATACGCGATGCGTATGCAAACAATTTGCTCGTAAAGAAATTTGACGAAACCGCGTTGCCCACAAAGTATAGCTTAACCAAATCGCATTTCGATAAAATAAATTCGGTGCTGTTGGCGAAAACCATTCAGCAGTTTTGGGGCAATGATTATTTGAAAATATTTTCCAACGTTCAGAACAAAGGATTGATTCCGTTGCTTTTTCATCAAATAAAAATTCAGGAAAAAAAATTGCTGAAAACAGGCAACGCGCTACAAATCACGGCATTTCACAAAGCGGCTTTCGATATTCTTCGCGCCATGTATCACCCAAGCTATCATTCAAAGCTCACGCACGAGTTCGGAAAAAAATATCTTAAATCGCTCGGCAGCAAAAAGCGTTTTGAAGATGAAGCGCGGGTGGAAATGCTGGCTTTAAATGGCGATATTTTAGAGGCGTATTTTGGCGGCAACGAAATAACATTCAAGCCGCTTGCAGAGCGCAAGCTGAATGACTGGCGCAAAAAAATTGCCGCGCAAAAAAATCCTGTCGCCAATGTTTTTTTCGGCTTTGCCTCCGCTTCTTTCTACAAATATTTTTCAAACAATCCTACAAAGTATGTTGAGCAAAATGAGTTCGCTTTAAAAGCGTTTTATGCCGCCAAAGGCAAGGTGGAAAAACGCTACGAAGGCGTGCTGCTGAGCGAAACCGCATATAGCTATGTAGCGGTGAATGAATTTGCAAAAGCGTTGGAATTATACGATAAAGTAATGGTGCAATTTCCCGATACAATCGGTGCGCACGTTTATCATCAAACCGTGTATTTCGCCACTGCGGTCATCTGCCGTAATTATGAAAAAGCACACCGCATTTTCGATGAAAAGTTGCGCGTGCGCATCCGCCCCGACACCTATAAAAACATGATTTTTGAAATGTGCGCGTTGGGTTTGTGTCTTGCGCTGCACGAAAAAAATATCACTGCCGCAACCGATTGGTTTAAGCAACTCACCGCCATTCAGCATAAAGATGTAACGCCTTTGGGCAGAGTGATGATTCGGTTTTACGAAACGGCTTACTTTTATTTTTCGGGCGATAAGAAAACTGCCTTGCGCCTCTCTGCAAAGCATCTCGATACCATGAAGCGACAACCCGAACACGCTACTGTTTACAGCTTTCAGTTTCGGTTTATTGATTGCATCAACAAATTCATAAAATATACCAACGGCAACGTCCGCTTGCATGAAACCATAGACAAATTGATAAGCGAATTAGATACGGGTATTTACAGCTTGCAAAATATGTTGTTGGTAGAGGAATGGAAACAGATTAAGCAACCATACTGACTTCGGAAAATACAACTCATTCTTACTGATTCCTGCTTCCAGATTTCCGCGTTTCTACTTTCGCGTTGCAAATCATTTTTCCATCGTTAAAAAACAATTTATATGAAAAAGAATTTCATCATTTCAGCGTTTACATTTCTGCTGCTTTGCATCACTTCCTGCAAGAAAAACGACAGCGGTTCGGGTTCTTTAAATATGCTCATTC
>CAZSEG010000049.1:18653-20186 GCA_964605875.1 uncultured Chitinophagaceae bacterium | reverse complement strand
AGCTTCCATGTTCCGCACTTTTGCATACAGCACCATAAAGGCAAGAAAAAAAGCAATCACACACAGGTAAAGAATCAAATCAGTTCCGCGCCCTACACCCACAAGGTTTGCCAGCTTAGTGGTAACATCAGGATTCAACACAAAAAATACACCGATAATTGCAATTACAATAAGAAAAAGGCGATAGAAAGTTTTGTTGCGCAGCCTAAGCATGAACAAGCCAATCAACCCAATCAACGGAACTAAGAGAATATATTTAATCAGCATTTCTTGCTAAGAGCTTTGAGCAGTGTGCTATGAGCGATTAGAAATAATGAATAATCACTAATAAATAATAATTTTAAAGCGCTTTTGCCAGTTCAGGCTCTTCAACATTGCGACTTACTTTCAGGTTGCCCATGGTGCATTTTCCGCTAAAGCGCGCGCCTTCTTCCACCACTAATTTTTTAAGCTGAATATCTCCGTTTACAAAAGCCGACTTGGTGAGTATTACCAATTCCGAAGCCATGATATTGCCATTCACTTTGCCGTCAATGGTGGCATTCTGGCAAATCAAATCGCCTTCCACAACGCCCGTTACGCCAATCACAATTTTAGCTTTCGACTGCAATACACCTTTCACCGTGCCATCTACTCTTATGTCGCCATCGGAATTTACATCACCTGTCAATTGAGTACCCTGACCAAACATGGTCATAGCTTTTTGCACGGCTAATTTTCCTTTTTCTGCGTTTCTTCCAAACATCTTTTTTTGTTTAGTTAATCAATTAAAAGGGTATCAAAGCTCTCGGGTTTACGGGCTTGCCATTTTTCCAAAGTTCAAAGTGCAGGTGCGGTCCCGAACTTTGCTCACCGGTGTTGCCAATCATGCCAATCACCTCGCCCGCACGTACAAAGCTACCCGATTTCTTTAAAACTACACTACAATGCTTGTAAAAACTTAGCAGGTTATCCTTGTGCTGCACCGTAATTACATAACCTGTTTCTACCGTAAAGCCTGTGCTGATAATGGTTCCGTCCAGCACCACTTTTATCGGTTCGTCTTTCGGACACACAATATCAATGCCGAAATGCTCAATGTCCGTAGCATAATCTTCGGTAATAAAACCATTCACCGGAGCAATGAAATGAATCTGCTTCAATTCCTCCAGTTCTTCATTTATGGAAGAAGCATTATAGCTCAAAGAAAAACTCTCTTCTTCCTCAATTTGCTTGCGCAAATCTTTTTCCGCTTCGCTTGCCTGCTTTAGGTTAATGTCAGATTTATTTACGGTTGAAACAGGTTGTGGCGGCACGGTGGTATCAATATTTCCGCTCATCACATTGTCCATATTTTGCAGCCAGATTTGGCGCGCAGCCACAGCCCGCTCCAACGAATCAGCTTTAAATTCCAATTGCAAAATCTGGCTGCGATAATTGTAATTTCCAAAGCCCGGAATGAAATACTTCAATGGTGTATAAATAATTGCCACACTTGTAAGCGCAATCAAAATTACCGCCATCGTGCTGAAAAAAACAAAGGCATTCCGCTTG
>CAZSEG010000049.1:13682-18643 GCA_964605875.1 uncultured Chitinophagaceae bacterium | reverse complement strand
CATTAATGCGGGTAAGCCTCACAGACAACCTTTCTTCAAAAGTTTCATCATTCAACACCACAAAACGATAGCGATTGCGCAACGAAGTATTTTTTGTAGTGCGTTGTTTTGCCATTATTTATGGAAAGGTGTAGATAGTTTGTTCAAAATTTCGGGCTAAATAAAATAATTTCGCGACTTTGCGTTTAAAGATTCGCCAAAACTATATTGTGTTGAACAGATTTTCTGAATTATTCATAGCCGCAGGATTGCTGATGTTGCTCATGGCGCAGTCTTGCTCTACCACCAATCACGCCCCTGTTCACAAGCAGGCTTATCACGACATTACTTCGCGCTACAACGCCTATCACAATGCCAATGAAAAGATGAAAGGCTCGCTCAAAAATATTGAGGCAAATGTGAAGGATAACTATAAAGAAGTGCTGCGCGTTTTTCCGTACAGCGACACGAAACAAACCAGCGCGCTTGGCGGAGATTTTGATGCCGTAATTAAGCACAGCACCACTGCTATTCAGCTTCACCCTTATTCAAATTGGAGTGATGACCATTTTTTGTTGGTGGGCAAATCCTATTATCTGAAAGGCGATTTGGATAAGTCCACACAAACTTTCCGCTACATTTCCACCAAGTATAAGGAAGGCGTTGATTATGTGATTATTCAACGCGACAGGGGCAAAAAAAGCAGTGATGTAAAGAAGAAGAAAAAGCCGAAAAAAGACCCGAACAAACCCGTTTACAAAACGATTGTAAATAAGGATGGAACAAAAGTTTTGCAGGCACAAGACAACCGCCCGAAAAAAACATTGATTATTCACGACCACCGCAGAAGCGATGCTTTGGTGTGGTTGGTAAAATCGCTCACGCAACAAAAACAATTTCAGGATGCCGAAGCAGTTGTGGCTTTTGCGCGCAGCGATAACAAGTTCTACAAAGACTTGGATAAAGAACTTTTGCTTGCCGAAGCGGATATTTATGTAGCCAACAAAAATTATCAAAGTGCCATTCCGCCTTTGGAAAAAGTGTTGGAAATGATGAAGAAAAAGAAGCGAGCCAAAACGCGCCCAACGTTTGTTTTGGCGCAATGCTACGAAGCGGTCGGCAACTATTCTTCCGCCTCACAAGCCTATAAAAATGTGCTGAAAGGCAACCCCAATTTCGACATGGAATTTTATTCCAAAATCAAACGCGCAAATCTTGGCAGAAAGGGTGGCGGCTCAAGCGCAGAAATTAAAAAGCTGCTTGCCAAAATGAGCCGTGATGGTAAAAACAAAGAATACCTCGACCAAATATTTTATGAATTGGGCGAAATCAGTTTAGCAGAAAGCGATAAGGTTTCTGCCCGAAAATATTTCCGCAAATCCGTAGATGCAAATACCTCCAACGAAGAGCAACGCGCACAAACCTTTCTTCGCTTAGCTGAAGTTGATTTTGCAGAAGAATTATATCCGGCTTCAAAGTTTAATTACGATAGCTGCCTGTTGGCTATGGCAAAAGAAGATGAGCGATACAATGCCACCGAAGCTAAGGCAAAAATGTTGGGCAGATTAGTAGAGCAATTGAACATTATTCAGGTAGAAGACAGCTTGCAGAAGATAGCAAAAATGAGTCCTGATGAGCGATTGAAGTTTGCTAAAAAAATAATTGCCGAGCGTGAAGCTGCCGAAAAGAAAATAGAAGATGAAAAAACAAATGCTTCTAAAAGCGCTTTTGATAAAACCAACACCGCCAACCCGTCCAATCAACCTGCGCAATCGGCAGGCAGCGGCAGTTCGTGGTACTTTTACAATGTTGCTCTGCGCTCGCAAGGCTACAACGATTTTGTAAAAAAATGGGGCAGAAGAAAGTATGAAGAAAACTGGCGGAGAAAAGATAAAAGCAGTGTAATTGTTACAGATGAAACTGTTGAAGATGCCGCAAAAAAAGATTCATCGGCTGCAACAAAAAAAACGGATAACATAACAGATGCCACAGCACAATCTGACGAAGAGAAAGTTTTAGTCGGCATCCCAAACACCGAAGAAGCGTTGAATAAATCAACCGACAAATTGGTGAATGCTTATTACGAGTTAGCAGTTATCTACAAAGAAGATTTGCAGAATTACCGCAAAAGCACACGCACTTTTGAAGAAATGAATGAGCGGTTCGGCAAGCACAAATTGCTTTTAGAAAGTTATTACTACATCTATCTGCTTGCTTCAAATCATTTGAATAATTCAGCAAAAGCAGAAGACTATAAAAACAGGATATTGAATGAATTTCCGAACAGCAAAATTGCTATGCTGTTGCGCAATGCAAATTACTTAGCCGAAGAAACTGCGCGACAAAACGAGTTGATCAATTATTACGCAGCTACATACAATGATTTTTCATCAGGCGCATTAGCCTCTGCATCCGAAAAAATTTCATTGGCAGATGTGCAGTTTAAGCCCAATCCTTTGCGCCCGAAATTCGACTTGCTTAAAGTATTGATTATCGGTAAAGAAAACCGTTTGGAAGATTACGTTCAGGCATTGAATAAACTGATTGCAAACACACCTGACCCTGATGTAAAAAAGACAGCCGAAGACTTGTTAGCTAACTTAAATAATTCGGGTTTGCCAATGGTTGATTTAAGCAAGCAGGCTCCTTCTGCACCCGATTCAACATCATCATCCAACGCAACAATTCTTCAACCAAATACACCTGCCACACAAACCCCAACTCCTCAACCGGATGCACAAAATAATACTCCTCCAACACCGGCAAATGCAAGCAAAGATACCGCAACCAACATAGCTGCCGCAGTTGCTAAAAAAGATACCGTAGCAACCACTGCCTCATCTCAGCCAAAACCTTTCAAACCTTTAATTGACACTGTAATTTCAAACTTCAATTACACACCCGATGCGCCACATCTTTTAATGGTTTTCTTCAAAGACCCAACCATACAGCAATCTCAAATTTCGGTTGCGGTTACAAACGTTAACCAATTTAATAATGAGAATTTTGCCACATTAAAACTTGCTGCAAAACCTGTTTTGATTGATGATAAAAACAAGCTCATCACTGTTCGCCAGTTTAAAAATGCAAACCTCGCAAGCGAGTATTTAACTGCATTTAATTCTAAACCCGATATTGTAAAAGGTATTGAGCCTTCTAAATATTATGTCGCGCTTATTTCTTTTGAAAATTTTTCCAAATTGCTTACAGAGAGAAAAACTGATGTATATGAGCAGTTTTATTTGTGGAAGTATGATTAAGGAATGTTGTTGGCAGTAAATTTTAGAGTGACAGTAACCGAATGACAGCAAGACCCAACATATTAGTAGTTTGTGGACGAAATAAAAAGCGTAGCAGGACAGCGGAACACATTTTTAAAAATGACGACCGTTTCAATATTCGTTCTGTTGGATTAAGCCCAAAAAGCGACAGGAAAATTTCTGAAAATGATTTGAATTGGGCAGACTTGATTTTTGTAATGGAAACTGGACAACGAGCAAAAATATGGGGGCTTTATAGACACTTAGAATTGCCGACAATTGAAGTTCTTAATATCCCAGACGATTATGAATTCATGAATGACGAACTTATTGAAATGCTTTCTGACAGAATTAATGACACATTGAAAATTATTTACAAGATTTAAGATTATGACAGTTTTAAAAATGGACAACAAAAACAATGATTGGCGACTTCAAGGACAGGGAAAATATCTTTTCAGTAAGACCTTAGTTTACAAAAAATATGCAGACAGCACAATAACCACTGACCACGACCATTGCGAATTTTGCTCGGACAAATTTTCTGACACAATACCTGACTGCTTAACTGAAGGTTATACAACAACAGACGATTATCATTGGATTTGCGGAAATTGTTATATAGACTTTAAGAATGACTTCAAATGGACAATTTCCAAACAATAGAAGACAGAAAAACTGATGCTAATACGGGTTTTGTGTCAAGCAGGCTAACTCCGTTAAGGCGAAGCAGGCTGTACAAACTTGGAGCTTTGTGCTTCTATTCAAGCTCATTACTCCGAAACACGCACGAACCAAATCAGAAACCATTAAGCAACATTGTTTTTTGATTCGTTTCTAATTCTTTCCTAAACAAGTTTTACAATGACCATCCGAAAAAAACAGATGTGTATGAGCAGTTTTATTTGTGGAAGTATGAATAAAATGCTGTTATCAGCAACCCTAAAACAACGGTATTGCTAAAATCAAACGGACAGACACGAATAGTGAAAACAGAGTAAGTAATATCAAATCCGCATATTCTTCGCAACTTTGCGGAATGAGCAAAACAGTAGCAGCCAATACTGCAATGGTTGTTACCTACTTTCATAAGCACCAACAAAAAAGGCTGCTTCTTGCGAAACAGCCTTTGTGAAAAATTATTCAAAAATAAATTAAGCCTTTTTAGCCTTGCGTTTCATCAAATCCACCACCACAGGGGCAGCCACAAACACCGAAGAATATGTACCCACTATTACACCGATAATCAGCACGAAAGAGAAGCCCCTGATAGCTTCGCCTCCAAACAGGAACAAGATTACCGCAACAAGCAACACAGTTACCGAAGTCATGATGGTTCTGCTCAATGTTGTGTTGATGGCATTATTCACATTTTCTTCAAAAGGGCGCGTTGGGTACAAGCCCACAAATTCGCGGATACGGTCATACACGATTACCGTATCATTCACCGAATAGCCGATTACAGTCAGTATCGCAGCCACTATATGCTGGTCAATTTCAAGACTGAAAGGCATGAATTTTCGGAAGGCAGAGAACACGCCCAATACCAAAATCGGGTCGTGCAGCAATGCAACAATCGCTCCTATGGAATATTCTATTTTCAGGAAGCGCAGCAATATGTACGCGCCTATGCCCAATGTGCTGAACAAACCTGCCCACCACGCGCCTCTGCGAATATCATCCGCCATTGTTGCGCCAATTTTCACCGAACTTTTCACATAA
>CAZSEG010000049.1:7033-13672 GCA_964605875.1 uncultured Chitinophagaceae bacterium | reverse complement strand
TATTGTTGAAGGCTTCTTCATCAACCGACTCCTTGTAAAGTCCTTTCACGCTTTCGTAAAGTCCTTTCAACACGGCTGCATCCGCCTCTTCATCATGCGCATCAACCATGTATGCAGTTGTTATGTTTACGGTATTTGACGCGCCATAAGTTTTTACCTGCGGAATACCGCCCAATTTCGCTTCAACGGCATCTATCACTTCAGCCGTTGAAACATCCCTGTCGAACTGCACGACATAGCTTCTTCCGCCTTTAAAATCAACGCCCAAATCAAAACCGTAAAAAACACTCGATGCAATGCTCAATGCCATTACAGTACCCGATAAAATGTAAGAAACTTTTCTTTTACCGATAAAATCAAAACGGATGTTGTCGAAAAGATGCATGGTATGTTTGAAACCAAAATTCACGTTCCAGTTTTTGGAGAAAGCATATTCAAACAACAGGCGCGAAAACAGCACTGCGGTAAACATCGAAGTGAACAAACCGATTACCAACACAATTGCGAAACCTTTCACCGGACCCAAACCGAAGAACAGCAACACAAAACCCACCACCATCGTTGTTAAGTTACCGTCAATAATCGCATTATAGGAATGTTTGTAACCTTCTTCCACCGCCAGCCGGACTCCCTTGCCCCGATTCAACTCTTCCCTTATACGCTCGTTGATGATTACGTTGGCATCCACCGCCATACCCAAAGTTAATACGATACCCGCCATACCCGGCAGTGTAAACGTAGCACCCGGAATAGAAGCTATTATCCCGATAATGAGGAATAAATTCAGGAACATGGCGATATTGGCAATAGTACCCGAACTGCTGTAATACGCTACCATAAACAGGAACACCATCACGAAACTTAAAAGCAAACTCAGCAAACCGGAGCGGATAGCTTCTTTACCAAGCGATGGTCCGATTACCTGTTCTTCAACAACTCTTGTTTTAGCTTCCAGCTTACCGCTTTTCAGAATGTTCGCCAAATCCACAGCTTCTTCCAATTCGCCAATGCCTGTAATTTGCGAACGACCGCCACTGATTTTTGATTGCACACGCGGTGCGCTGTAAACGCGGTTATCCAACACAATGGCAATACATTTTTTTACCGCCCTTCCGTTTACATCACCGTTAAAAGCGGCTTCGGTCATTTTCTCCCACTTTGAAGCTCCCAAGCTGTTCATTGAAATATCAACCTGCGGAATACCAAACTGGTCATAAGCCTGATTTGCATCGGTAATCGCATCACCCGTCAAAGGTGCTTCTTCTGCTGCCGGATTGCGTTTGATGGCATACAATGCAAAAACATTTCCGCTTGCTTCCAATGGCTTGTTACCCCAAAGCAAACGAAGGTCGCGCGGGAACACACTGCGCACCTCATCCATAGCCAACAGCCTGTTCACTTTTGCCGTGTCTTTGCCTATTGCGCGCCCGACAATCGGACCTTCGGCAACGCGCTGACTTTGCCCTTCGGTGTAAATAGACGGGTACAAAACATCAAATAACGGATTCACGTTTTTGTTGGAAGTGTCTGCCGCAGCTTTTGCAGCCGAATCGGGAGTTGCCGAAAGATTAGAAGTGTCATCACCCAATAAAATAGAGGCTGCATCTGTGTTAGCCGCAGTTGTTGCCGCAGCATCAGCATCGGTTGAAGCAGCGGATTCAGCAGTTGCATCAACATCTTTTTTAACTGCAAAACTTGTGCGTAGCGCGGTATTCGCCTGATCTAAAAAGTTGATGATTTCCTCGTTTTCGTAGGTATCCCAAAACTCTAATTGCGCGGTTTGAGAAAGGATTCTGCGCACACGGGTAGGGTCGTCCACACCGGGCAATTCCAAAGTAATTCTGCCCGAACCTTCCTGCAAGGAAATATTTGGCGCAGCCACGCCAAACTGGTCAATACGTGTTTTCAAAACGTTGAAAGTGTTGCCGATAGCGGCTTTCATTTCTCCTTTGAGAATTTTCAACACTTCTGCATTGGAAGAATTATAGTTTATCTTGCCTTGATAGGCTTCTATCGGAGCAAAAATTCCGGCAAGTTTTTCTTTGTCGTTGCCCTTTGTCAGTTCATTGTAAGCATCACCAAACAAAGTGATGAAATCGCCTTCCTTTTCGGTTTGGTTTTTCACCGCCAACGCAATCGCTTTGTTGAAAGTGGCGTTTTTAGAATTGTAAGACAATTTCTTCAAAACATCGTCTTCGGAAATTTCCAACACAAGGTTCATACCGCCTTTCAAGTCCAACCCGAGATTGATTTGCTTGTCGCGGCAATCTTTATAGCTGTATTTTACGATACCCAGATTCAATACGGTTTCGTTTTGAATACTGTCTAAATAGGTTCTGCGAACGCTGCGAAATTCACGCTCCAGCGAGTCTTCCACAACCAATCTTCTTTGCCCCGATAAATCTGCAGGAACAGTTCCAACAGCCGCGTGGGCAAAGGCTTCCGCTTTGTTTTCAACCAAGCGCGAAGCAACGGTAAATGATAACTGGTAAATACAAACGAGTGTAATGACAATCGTAAAAAAACGGACAACTCCTTTTAGCTGCATTGTGTATGAATTTGACTATTTTATGCGGGGTACTCCCAAAAAATGAGGCGCAAATATAGAAATTGAACGGACATTGCAGTTTTTTGAGGGAACTAATTGAATGAGATTGTGTAAAAACTGCTTGTTCGTCAAACTAAAATCCGTCCGCGCTTGCATCTTGCAAGTGCGATTTTCTTCCGCGTCCCGCGTTTTAAAAAAGCCGGAGGCTGATAAAAGGTTCACTTGATACGAGCGAAGGTGCAGAAAGAAAGAATAAATAAAACCGAAAAGTATTTGATTCAACAAAACACATTCAATATAAACCACGCAATTATTTACGTTTGTAGCATCTCAATAATTGCATGAAAAAGCTGCGGCTCAAAAAAGACTTCTTTTCGGTTTTCAAATACACTCAAATTCTGTTGTGGAGCTTTATCGGAGTTATCGCACTTTTTTTCATTGGCGTTAATTATGGTTTGTTGGGCGAAATGCCCGATTTGGATGAAATACAAAATCCGCGCAATGATGCTTCAACAACCGTTTATTCATCAGACTATGAAGTGCTGGGTACTTACTTTACTGAAAACAGAATTGAGATAAGCTATGATGAACTTTCTCCTTTCCTAATTCAGGGCTTGGTAGCAACAGAAGACAAGCGGTTTTACAACCACAGCGGCATTGATTTAAAGGGACTTTTTCGCGCAATTATCAAAACGGGATTACTTGGACAGGATGCAGGAGGCGGCAGCACCATCACACAACAATTGGCGAAAAATTTATTTCACAAACGCGCTTATCGCAATCCAATTCGCAGAACATTTCAAAAGATAAAAGAATGGGTGTTGGCGGCAAAGCTGGAACGCACTTTTTCAAAAGATGAAATCATCAATATCTATTTAAATACAATTGGATTCGGCTACAATTCTTACGGCATCAACACGGCATCGTTTACTTACTTCTACAAAAAAACCAAAGACTTAAATGTGGATGAAGCTGCCATGCTTATTGGCATGTTAAACGGACCTTCACTGTACAATCCTCGCCTGCGTCCTGCCTTGGCAAAAGAGCGCAGGGACTTAGTGCTGCGCAGAATGAGCGATGCGGGGTTTCTCAGCAAAAAACAATTGGATGAATATATCAAAAAGCCAATCAAGCTCAACTTTCACAATCCTGATTTCAGAGAAGGCACTGCAACTTATTTCAGAGAATATCTCAGGCAAGAATTAAAATTTTGGTGTGAGAAAAATCCAAAACCCGATGGCACAAAATGGGATATTTACAAAGACGGGTTGCGCGTTTACACCACCATTGATTCGCGTATGCAAAAATATGCCGAAGAAGCATCGCGTCCGCATTTAGCTTATTTACAGGATGTGTTTTTTAAAGAGTGGGCAGGTAAAGAGCCGTGGAAAAGCGGCTTGCGTGCAAAGCCTGATTTGCTTGAAAAAACCATGAAGCAAAGCGAACGTTATCAGGCGCTGAAAGCCGAAGGAAAAACCGAAGCGCAGATTCAAAAAATATTCAACACAAAAGTTGAAATGTCTGTATTCAGCTACCAAGGGGATAATGGAAGTTTTACAAAAGATACGGTAATGAGTCCTTTGGATTCGCTGAAATATTACTTGCAAATAGCGCAAATCGGTTTCATTGCTTTAGACCCGCGTAACGGTGAAATCAAGGCATGGATTGGCGGACCGAACATCACATATTTTCAACTCGACCATGTAAAGAAAACTACCAGGCGGCAGGTAGGCTCTACCATCAAACCATTTCAATATGCCGTAGCCATTGAGCGCGGCTATCAGCCCTGCACTTTGATTCCATATTTAGCGCCACAATTTGAAGGTATAGATGCTTCATGGAATCCATCGGGAACCGACAAATGGAAAGAGGGCGAAATGGTACCGATGAAAGACGGTTTGGCATTTTCCGACAACAGAATTACCGCACAATTGATGAAAGATTTTGGCGTAAGTCCGTTAGTAGAAATGTGTCGCACTTTAGGCATTGAAAGCAAGCTGGATGAAGTGCCTGCTTTGTGTCTTGGCGTAAGCGATATTTCATTGATAGAAATGGCTGCGGCATACACTGTGTTTGCTAATTCAGGTACTTTGAGCACGCCATTTTTTATAAAAAGAATTGAAGACAGAAAAGGCAATAAGCTGGCTGAATTTCGCTCCAATCAAAAAGAAGTATTGGATGAAAAAACAGTTTACGCAACCACCGAAATGATGAAGGGCGTAATCAACAAAGGCACGGGCGCAAGATTACGTTCGCGCTATGGATTGCAAATGCCGATAGCCGGAAAAACAGGCACTACACAAAGCAATGCTGATGCGTGGTTTATTGCTTTTACTCCGCAATTATTGGCAGGCTGTTGGGTTGGTTTCGAGCAACCAAGTGTGCATTTTAAAAGTGGAAATACGGGGCAGGGAGCAAGCGCAGCATTGCCCGTTGTTGGCGATTTTTTAAGAAGAAGCTATAACGACCGCTCACTCAAATTAGAGCGCATAGATTTTTCGCCACCAAGCGATTCGCTCTTCTCAATCAATTTTGATTGTGTAATAGATACAAGTGCGGTGATAGAAACTCAACAATAAAAGTTTATGATAACAAAACCTATTCTTACCGATGCACCAAAATATTTTCATCACTACATCAATTTAGTGCATGAAGAAGATTTAATGATTGCGCTCATTAAGTCCGAAGAAGCAACCGCAGCAATCATCAATTCCATTCGGAAAGAACAAGAAAACTTTTGCTATGCCGAAGGCAAGTGGAGCATTAAAGAAGTATTGCAGCACATTACAGACAGCGAAAGGATTTTTGCTTACCGCGCGTTGCGTTTTTCGCGCAGGGATGCTACTCCCCTTTCGGGTTTTGATGAAAACCACTATGTGCCGAATGCCAATACAAGCGAAAGAAGTATCAAAAACATTTTGGATGAATATCAAGCTGTACGCGCATCTTCAATTGCGTTGTATCAATACATGAATGATGAAATGCTTGACTTCAAAGCATTGGCAAATGGTGTTGAAAATTCAGCGCGTGCAATGGGTTGGATGATTGCAGGGCATAATATTCACCATCTGAACGTAATAAAAGAGAGATACCTGAATCAATAAAAATATGTTTATGCCAAAGGGAATTTCAGTAATAATTGTTGCATTTTTTTTAATGAATGCCTGCAATCAATCTTCTCAAAACGATGAAGCTGCCATCATTTCAAATGATGATAAAAGTATTGCGTTATCTGACACTGCTATTTCTACATCTGACAACAGTTTCAACTCCTTAGATTGGGAAGGAAATTATACAGGCACATTGCCTTGTGAAGACTGCGGTGGTAAGCAAACCACTATCACTTTAAAGAAAGATTTGAGTTACAATGTTGAAATAAAACACATCACCAAATCAGCAAAATTATTTCCGCAGGAAGGTGTTTTTGAATGGAATAAAGCGGGCAACAAAATCACTTTAAGAGATGTTCAAAATACACCTGAAAAATATATTGTCGGGGAAAATGTTCTGATTCCTTTAGATGCAAACGGAGATAGAATTAAAGATAACGCTATCTTGAAAAAACAAGATACAAATACTGCTCAGACTAACAACCTGCCGATTACCGAAACTCGATGGATGATAAAAGAGTTGATGGGTAAAAAAGTTGAATCGAATGAAGATAAAAACAAACCGTTCTTCATACAATTAAGAGCATCAGACAACCGCGTTGTGGCGTTCGCGGGCTGCAACAGCATTGCGGGTTCTTATGAAATAACAGAAAACAACCGCATAAAATTCGGCAAACTGATGAGTACCATGATGGCTTGCGAAAACATGGAAACAGAAACCATGCTCAACAAAGTTTTAGAGCAAACAAAGACTTACAAAATCATCGGCAACAAGCTGCAATTGTTGGACGAACAAATGCAACCACTCGCAAAATTTGAAGCAGAGTAACAACTAAAAAGTCAGTTTAACCACCACAGATTTTGCGTTGCGCAATGCTTCCACATCAACAGTTTCTCCTTTGCTGTGTTTTGAAAGCACTTTCATATAATCGTAAATATTTTCAATTGCAGTATCTCCGATTTTCACAACCACATCGCCTG
>CAZSEG010000049.1:6631-7023 GCA_964605875.1 uncultured Chitinophagaceae bacterium | reverse complement strand
ACGTCTCGTCCTAGTTTTCTCTTCTGCGAAATCGGACTCGATTGCTCCATTCACTATTCCGCATGACATGGTGAATGTCAATTGGATTCACTTCTCCGATTTTCACAACCACATCGCCTGCCTGCAAGCCTGCTTTTTCTGCGGGTTTATCTTTATTTACAGCGTCAATGCGCAAGCCTTTTCCCTGGAAACCGTAATCGGGCATTACACCAAGCGTAACTTTAAAACTTGTTTTTGCGCCACTGTCTTTTGTGCGTGTTTCATAGAATTTAAGTTTAGGCTGATTGGCTAAATCGTCAATTAAATCAATCATGTATTCCAGCACTTTTGCTTCGCCCGGATAGTTGATTTTATCGGCATCGATGAATATGGCATCGACCGTGGGATGCGTT
>CAZSEG010000049.1:5066-6621 GCA_964605875.1 uncultured Chitinophagaceae bacterium | reverse complement strand
GGAATGTTGCCCCGTAAAGAAATGCAACACAGGAATTTTCTTTAAGTAAAAAGATGTTTGGTCTGATGGACCAACACCCGAAGAATCCAAAACTAATTGAAAGCGATTGTTATTTATTTCTTTCAATTTATCTTCAAACATATCCGAAGTTCCCGTGCCGAACACAAGCAGCTTATTGGTTGAATCAACCAATCTGCCCACCATGTCCATATTCAACATAAAATTGACACTGCTCAAATCAATTGTCGGATGGTTGGTGAAATATTTTGAGCCAATCAAACCCGCTTCTTCTGCCGAAAAGCACATAAACAGAAAGTTCACTTTTTCTTTCACTCCATTCGTTGCAAAATATCGCGCCAGCTCAACCACACCTGCTGTTCCCGAAGCATTATCGTCCGCGCCATTATGCACTTTTCCTTTCGGGTCTTTATCTAATGACGAGTTTCTGCCGTCATCACCCAAATGGTCGTAATGCGCACCGATTACAACAGTAGTTGCTGCATCATTATTCAAAAATCCTACAATGTTTTTCCCGATATACTTCTTCCCTTTCTGCGAAGCCGTATCATGCGGATTCAACGATTGCCTGTATTCAAAAGTTTGAAAATACCCTTTGCTGCCTTTGGGTTCAATGCCGTATTCCTGAAAATATTTTACCACATAATTTGCCGCTTTCTTCTCTCCTCCCGTACCCGGTGCGCGACCTTTCAATTTATCATCAGCAAGGTAATAGATGTGCTTGCGAAGGTTTTCGGTTTGTATTCTTTGTGCTTTTGTTACAGTTATTGAAAAAAGCAACACCAACATCAATAAATTTCTTGTATTCATCTTCAAATTTTCAAATCAGCTAATCATCAAATCAATCAATCCATTCCGCAATAAATAAATTGGTATCCCTCGTTCCTCCGTTGTTACGGTTGCTGCTCCACACCAATCTTTTACCATCGGGCGAAAACATCGGAAAGGCATTGAATATACTTTCGGTGGTGATTTTTTCCAAGCCCGTGCCATCGTCATTTATCATGTATAATTGAAAATCGTAGCCGCGTTGTGAGTGATGGTTTGAAGAGAAAATAATCTTCTTGCCTGACGGATGAAAAAATGGCGCCCAGTTCGCTTTTCCAAGATTGGTTACTTGTTTTAAATCGCTGCCATCCACATTGCAGGTGTATATTTCCATGTTGGTGGGAGCCACTAAATTCTGCGCTAATAATTCTTTGTATTCCTTTACTTCCTCGTCTGTTTTCGGTCGCGATGCGCGAAACACCAAACGCTTGCTGTCGGGCGAAAAAAATGCGCCTCCGTCATAGCCCAAACCAAAAGTGATTTGCTTCACATTGCTTCCGTCAATATTCATGGTGTATAAATCTAAATCGCCATTACGAGTGGAAGTAAAAACAATCGTTTTTCCATCGGGCGAAACAGTGCCTTCGGCATCGTAGCCGGGTTCATTGGTGAGTTGCTTTTGAACCTTCCCTTTTTTGTCGGCAATAAAAATGTCGAACTCGGGATAGATTGCCCAAATGTATTTTTTGTCTTCGCGCGGGGCAGGCGG
>CAZSEG010000049.1:0-5056 GCA_964605875.1 uncultured Chitinophagaceae bacterium | reverse complement strand
GCAGGCATCACCGGCAAGGTGCGTGGAAGCATACAAGATTTGCTTGTTGTTTTTCAGATAATACGAACAAGTAGTTCTGCCTTTTCCCGTGCTGATAAGCTGCGGGCGATAGGTAGAATCTTTAGCAGCCTTCTCAATATCGAAGTCATATATTTGGTCGCAGGGTACATTCCACTTTGGGTTGGTTACCTGACAAGAAAGAAACTTACCATCGAAACTGAAATATGCTTCGGCATTATCGCCACCAAAAGTAAGCTGACGAATGTTTTTGAGATATTTTGATTCTGCATCCTGAGCAGAAAGCGATAAAGAGAAAAACGCAGTGAGTACAAATAAATATTTCATGGCGCGAATAGAGAGATATTCAACTTACCATGCAAAAGAGATTTGTCATAGTTTTGTAAAAAAAATCATTGATTAGGCAAGTACACACCAAAATCCTCCTTCAAAACCTTATACACCTCATTCACAGGTAAGCCAACCACATTAAAGTAATCGCCTTCAAATTTACTGATGGCAACTGCGCCAATCCATTCCTGGCAGGCATAAGAACCCGCTTTGTCATAAGGCTTGAAATTATCTACATAATAGGCAATTTCTTCTGTTGTAAGTTGATTGAAAGTAACTTTGGTTGCTTTTGAAAAACGCACTTCCTTCTGTTTTGAAAAAATGCAAACACCCGTTACCACAATATGCGTATTACCGCTAAGTTCTTGTAGCATATTGATTGCATCGTTTCTGTTAATTGGTTTTTCGTAAATTTTATTGTTGAGAATAACCACTGTATCCGCACCAATCACAATATCATTTGCGGTAATTTCTGATGAAAAAGCGCGGGCTTTTTTTTGTGCAAGCAACAAAGGAATTTCTTCCAGTGAAGCATTTTCAGGATGGCTTTCATCCACGTTTTTTGATTGAACAGAAAACTGAATTCCTGCCATAGAAAGCAACTCTTTTCTGCGCGGAGAGTTGGACGCAAGAATGATATTAGGCATCAAATATTATTTAGAGAAATAATGAAAAAGCGGCAGCGTGGCAATGCCGAAAACCATCACCACTTTCATGATGGTGCTTTGCACTTTAAAATCAAGTTTGTTATCGGCAACCAGTAATGGCAACACATTCACCAGCGTTGGAAACAGCAGGAAAAGCGCAGCATACCAAAAGTGATTTTTTGCCTCGCCATTCCAAAAAACATACATCAAAAAACCAATGGCAACACATAGCAGCAACACTAACAATACCACAATAAAACGTGTAGCCTTAAACCCAATCAAAATAGGAAGTGTTTTGTGATTGGTGGAAGCATCCGCTTCCATATCTTCCACATCTTTTGCAATCTCGCGGATTAAAGTTGTGAGGAACGCAAACAGCGCGTAACCTTGTAAATTCAGCATCACAATTTGCTTTAATGCAGGATTAAAATTCGGCTGCAACAACTGCGATTCAAACAACACAGGAATGGCAAACACAAAAGCGCAAAGACCTGCAACTAAAATATTGCCGATAAGCGCATATTTTTTTAGTGTAGCCGAATACTGCCACAATAGAATTGCAGTAAGCAGAAACACATTCGCCAGCTTTAAATTTTCCACTTTCCACGCAAGAAAAAATGCCAAGCCGATACCCAACGCATTCAATGCAAAAATGATGTACATGGCTGCATCTAACGAAATGATTTTGCCCAACACATTTTTTTGTGGTTTGAATTTTTTATCCTGTCCGAAATCAAAATAATCGTTGATAACATTTCCTGCCGCCATGATGCTCATTACACTTAAAGCAAGCAACAAAACACCCGTAAAAGAGAGCGTTGGCGTAAGGTTAATTACTTTCATGTTTGCATCAATAACAAAATGCTGAAACAGCAATACGCAAGCTCCGGCTATCAGCACGTTGAACAAGCGAATCAGTTTGAAGAAGGCAAATATTTTTTTCATGTTGAATGAGCGTGTAATACTCCCTATTGGTCAAACGGATTGATGATTTTCAATCCATTGATATTTTTAAAATCTTCAGTGTTGCGTGTAATTAAGGTAAGGTTGTAAACAAGCGCTGTAGAGGCAATTATAGCATCCGGCAATTTAATTTTAACCACTTTACGAATTTCTGCCGTTTTTAATTTTATTGCCTGTTCCAATTCTATAATTACCGCATCATTGATAAAGTTGTGCAACACTTTTACGTCATCTTCGGCAACAGTTTTCCAACAAAGCAATTCTATTTCTGTAATTGCTGAAATGGCAGGCGTTTCTGTTTGTGAGATGCTGTCCATAAATTTTTCTGCATTTGGCGGAAACTGCTGCTGCAAATAATAAATCGCAGTATTGGTATCCCAAAGATAATTCAATCCCATTCGCTACGCATTTCTTTCAGTTGGCTATCAATATCGGAAAGCGATTGTTTGCTCATCATGCCTTTATATTTCGTAACCCCAGTGCCAGAAATATTTTCCCGCGCCTTTTCTTTGCGCAGCCTGATAAGCTGTAACAACTCTAAATCCTGTAACAGCTTGAACACTTTGCTGTTAAGTATATCTATGGTAACAGTTTGCATGATTTTGAAAAAATTATCGGTAAAGGTAGCAAATTTTAAACCACAAAATCTGAACGCTGTTCTTAAAGAATAAGAAAATATTGCTTGCCGGTAAATTCAAATACTGAAAAATACAATTGAATTTTATGTTCGCTTTGATAACATTATTTTCGCTATCACCGCCTTTCGGAACACAGACAGAAATTCACCATCCAATGAAAACAAAAACATTCATCATCTTATTCGCATTATCGGTTTGTTCGATAACTTCTTTTGCCCAACAACCCACAGGGAAAGCAAAAGAAATTTTTGACCTTATTAATGAAGCAAGAACTAATCCTAAAACTTTTTTGACAAAGCATAAAACAAGTGTCGGTACATACAAACCTAAGCTGATACCGATATTAGAAAAATCTTCGCCCGTAAGTAAAACGATGTGGGACGAAGCACTTGCCCAAAATTGCAAACAAAGAGTGTATGGCGCGTTAAACCCCGAATACAAAGGCACGAATAAAATGTGCGGCTCAACGAACGGAAGCGGAAGTGGTTATTCCGACAAAAATGCACTATGGTTTATATGCGATTTCTACGCGCATCTGTTAGACGAAGACGACATTTATTTCGGGTTTTATGTGGATGAAAAAGGGCACGCCTATTCGTGGGGAAAAACCTGCGACTCTCAAAAAAAATATGTGTTTGAATTTAAGAAAACGATAGACAGTTCAAAGGTTGATTTCAAAAAAATAAATACCGCTGCGGGTGAAAATTATCTGACTGCAATGGATAAGGAAATGATTAAAGAAATCAACTTTGTGCGACAGTATCCTTCGGTGTATGCCGACATCATAAGCAAGCATCTGGCGGAAGAAAGCAAGTTGTTGGGCAGCGGCTTGTCGAAAGCGAAATATGACGCAGGTGTTGAACTGATAGACGAACTTAAAATGATGGAAACGGCACAGCCTCTTTACCCAAAAAAATGTGTTTATGAAGCCGCAAAAAAACATGGAGAAGATTGCAAACAAAGAGGTTTTACTGCCCACACGGGGTCTGACGACTCAAGCCCTTTTAGCAGAATTGCCGCAGCCTGTGCGGGTTTAAACGGCAACGAGAATATTACGGGCGGAAAGAAAAATGCAAGAATTTTAGTCATTCAGTTATTGATAGACGATGGAATAAGCAGCAGAGGGCATCGCTACAATATGCTGAACCCAAACTGGAAATATGTCGGCTGCTATGGCTATGACGGAAGCAGTATGTTTCATTACATTCAGAATTTTGCAAGGGATTAAATACATTTGATTACAACATTTACAGGTTAGAAGCAAAAAAATAATCAAGATGAAAAAATCAATCATCGCCTTACTGCTCGCAGTGGTAACAGGCATTGGCGCACGGGCGCAAGAGGACGAAATATTGTCATTTTTTGAAGACGAAAACGGAAAGTTTGGTATGCAAAACCAAGCAGGAAAAATAATTGTAGCGGCAAAATACGATGCAGTTTTGTTTTTTGATTTTTCGGAAGGTTTGACGGCTGTGAATATTGGCGGGGAAAAACAAAGCGTTTACGGTATAGAAGGAATTGGCGGAGGAAAATGGGGTTATGTTGACCAATACGGCAAAGAGATTATTCCGCTGCAATACGAGAGTGCAAGCAACTTTTCCGAAGGATTGGCAGCAATAAAGTTAAATGGCAAATCCGGCTACATTGATAAAAAAGGTAAAGTCATTATTCCGACTAAATACGAATGGGCGGGAGATTTTTCAGAAGGATTAGCTGTAATTGGTATCAATCCACCACTTTCCAGACTTTATGGTTATATTGATAAAACAGGGAAAGAAGTGATTCCTGCAAAATACACCGAAGCAGCATCTTTTGAGAACGGTAAAGCTAAGGTAAGAATAAGTGATAACCCATTTGAGGAAGCAGAAAAATTTTACATTGACAAAACAGGAAAAGAAGTAAAGTGATGAAAACAAAATTTGCTCTTTTTTTTCTCTACGCTTTTTTGTCCGTAGGGCTTGGGGTAGGCGGGGCTTACTTACACTGGCTTGTTTGCGTGAAACATCAAACGGTATCGCCTTTTGTGTTCCTATTGCTTGGGTTGATTGTTTCGGGAGGTATTGCTTATTGGTTCTATCATTTTTTAGAAAAATTTCAAACGGGCTGGTATCATTATGTTGTGGTGTGGCTATTTTTGTTTGTTCCGATGATTGCTTCTTTTCAATATGTTACGTTGGCAAACGGACAAGTAAAAAACCTGCAAAGCATTAGAGAAATTGAGGCAAATAAAAATGAACTGTTTGTTGCCGTTTCAACCTATTTCGTCAATAAAAACCAGACAGGCATTTACCAACACAGCCACACCACAGGCAGGGGCGGCAGCTATCGCGTTTTGAATGTGAATATAGTATTGCCCGTTCACGAAACAGCAAGCGACACGGCAGAAATTCCGGTGGCTTACTTAGGGCTTGATTATCGAAAAACGATAGATAACGATTTATCCGAAGCAGAAAGAAAACA
>CAZSEG010000048.1:7418-20203 GCA_964605875.1 uncultured Chitinophagaceae bacterium | reverse complement strand
GTCCCGGAGCATATTGTCCGCCTCCATCACCTACCACTACATCAATGTTGCTACCGGATACCGGAAAGGCTGCGTGGTGAATAACACCGCCACCGCCACCACCGCCACCGCCCCACGGGGAAGCACTTCCGCCACCGCCACCGGCAACCACCAACACTTCTACCGTGCCATTAGCTCCGGCAGGAACTGTAAGCTGATGGTTACCCACAGTGGTAAATGTGTGGATTTTATACCCACCGGAATAGGATATTGTGCCACCCGTAATATTATTGGGGAGATACCCTGCACTCAGTTGGGTTGTTTGCGCTCCGCAAAGAGTGGCTGCGCCTGTGATTGACAGCACCTGTATAACTACCCGACCGTTGCCGCTTCTCTGCCCCGCAGTAGTAGTAGCACTTGTAACTCCGCCAATGTAGCTTGAACCACCACCCGCACCCAAACCCGCTCCACCGCCATAGTAGCCGCCTCCACCTCCGGAAACGGTATATTGACCCGTACTTCCTCCTTGTCCTAATGTTCCATTCCACGGGCTGTTTACGACAAATCCATTTCCACCGGCTGCCTGAGTAGCGCCATATCCAAACGATTCCCCACCGCCATTTCCTCCGGTAGTGCCACCTCCATGACCGCCAGAAGTAGCCGTATAGCCACCTCCACCACCTCCGCCTGCAATAATTTTACGATTTGCAAGCGCATTGCCACCTTGTCTTACATCGGATGCACCACCACCACCAGCTCTTGTTGAAAATCCAGTTCCCCCACCATTATAACCGGCAGCACCCGTATTGCCACCTTGCCCTCCGACAAAAATATACAGTGTTTCGCCCTGAGTTACTGCTAAAATTCCGGTAGAATAACCTCCTAATCCAGGACTTCCACCATTGGCAGTTCCACCTTGAGCACCATAGCACTGAATCTGTAAGGAAGTAACTCCTGCGGGCACTACATAAGTTTGCTGCCCGCCCGTAAAATCAAAAGTTGTGGTTTGCCCCACAGCAATCTGCGGTGCAAAAAAGAAAAAGCCCGCCACAACTGCGAGCAGGCATAAAAACTTTTCAAATGCCTTAAAACATTGGAAAAGTTGATTGACACTTTTTGCCCCTATTGCATTAAATTTAATATGGGGGGGGGTAAATTGGGGGTTTGCCGTGTATGTCGCTAAGTTAAAGCGTGAAGAAGTTTCTATCATAAACTTTTGAATTTTGCAGGGTTTTAAGCTAACAGCAGATTAAGGATTTTAGTGAGACAAACATTGTGCCAAAAATACATTGCTTGGGTACCGGCATCGGTTTTTAACATTTCAGTATATCAAAACATCCTTTTTATTGGTTACAAAAGTGTTCTTTTTCGGTTGAATTGCAAACGCTGCCGTGCTTTTTTGAGCGAAAATATTGCATTGATGAGGATTTTGTGTATGGCATATACGGGTTTTTAAAATAAATGTTTCAAAAAGATGGAACGGGGATAACATTGATTTGAAAATGAGATGATTTGAAAATTTGAAGATGAAACAGCGTTCGGCTTATTCCTGTGTCCCCACTCACCTCTCAACTTTCAACTTTCAACTTTCAACTCTCAACTTTCAACCCTCAACCCCTCTCCTATTTATTCTTTCATCAACTTCAATGAAGTTCTTGTGCCGTTCAAATCAATTTGTGTGATGTAATTGCCCGAAGGTAATCGGCTTAAATCTAACGACAGGTTATTCAAATCATTATACAAATTGAATGATGAGTGATAAACTGTTGCACCCGAAAGATTGAGAATTGTAATTCCGGCTTTACCTTCGGCATTGCTGTTTATTACAAGATTTGCATCGGCTGCCGCAGGGTTTGGAATGAATTTACTCCAAACAATTTCGCGGCTTTTTACATCCGTTATTTTCGCGCTTACAATTGGGGTGTGTTCGCTTGCGCCATCAAAATCAATTTGGTGAAGGCGGTAGTAATACATTTTGTTTGCGGCAGCTTTTTTATCATAAAATGCGTAGTTGTTGGCTTCGGCAGTAGTGCCGTTGCCGTCCACCCAACCGATGATGCTGAAATTGATGCCGTCTTCGCTTCTTTCTACTTCAAAACCTTTATTGTTGATTTCGGTGGCAGTTGTCCATTCTACTTTAATGGTTTGTTCTGCGGCAGTTGCTTTAATACTTGTAAGCGTTACGGGCAGTGTGTTGCCTCCACCTGTTGCGTTTCCTAAAGTAAAATCACTAAAAGAATTAAATGAACTCGGATTGGAAGTTGAAGTAATAGAGCCTTCGTAATCTGCCGTGCCAACACCTCCGATATTCAGCCATTTTGCAGTGCCGGCAGAATCTTTTACTATGCGGAGGTTTGCTGCATCCTGCACAGAATCTCCCGCAAAATAATACAACTTAATCGTTTGGTTTCCCGCAAGGTTTGCATTGGATTGAACCATAGTTGCAGTAAGGTAACGTTTGATTCTCCAGTAGCGGAAGTCAGACACGCGATCAATCGTAGCCGGTTTTGCTTTATCCAAATCAACCGCAGATTCATTTATCAATTGAGCCGAGTAGGTATAATTGGTAATTGCATTATGTACAACCGTCAGCTCTGCCGGACGATAAACTCCGGTTCTTCCAATCGGGAAGTTGAGTGTGCGTGTAGCACTTGCAGCCATCTGATAATTCATATTGCCGTTTACAAAAGCGGTTGAACTGCCCAAGTTTGCCGTTGCGTTATTCAGCAAAGTAAGTACATTGATGCTGTCGCTGTTGATGAGTCCGTTTGTCATGGTTAAATTTCCGGCTGCGGCAATATTGATTGGCACATTTAATGAAAGTGCCGTGCCGGTTGTTTTGTTCATGGTCATTCTGCTGATTACGGGAATGAATGTCGCGCTTCCGTCAAAAGTTTGCGCTTCACCGCCAATGAATGTAATTCTGCCGCTTGCACCACCGCTGCCGAATGTTACAACGCCTGTTCCGGCAGTGGCAATATTTTTACTGAAAAATACTTCACGGCTGTTTGCAGGGTCAAGCACTCCCGCGCCATTGCGGGTGAAGGTTGCATCGCCATTGTAAACATCGCTTGAAGTGTTCGCCAATCTGAAAGCAGCGGTTGAATTGTTGATGATGTTTGTAGTTGAGTTAAAGGTATTTCCGCCTGCTGAAGAATTATCGGTTATACCTGTTTTTGTAAAAGTTACTTCGTGATTAAAAACATTGTCGTTGATAGTAATTTGCGGTGCAGCAATTGAAACCGCACCATCAAAAGTTGAATTGCGAATGGTTAAAGCAGCAGTGCCCGTAAGCGTAAGGTTATGTGCGCTTCTGTTGCCCGTTTGATAAACATTGCGCAGTTGTAAACTGCCCGCAGTGTAGCCCGAAGGAGCAAGTTCAATGCTGCTGTTTTGAGTCAAAGTTGCCGAGCCGTTATTGTTGCCGAAATAAGTTCCGTTGCCCGAAGCCCTGCATAAATAAATGTAGCTGTGATAAGTTGCCGCGCCTGTGTTGTTCATGTAAATAGCGGAAGTTGCGCCTGTGCCGAGATTATTCAAATGCACATTACCATTAAAAGTAAAAGCGCCTGTACCATGTTGAAAACGTATGTAGTTTGTTGCGCCTGTGCCACTGTTATTTACAACTACCGCGCCATCAAAAACTGCATTGGTGTTGTTGCCTTCGCCAAAACGCACACCCGGATTTCCTGCGGCTGCCACCGATGAATTGGTGATGATAACCGAATCGGCAAAGTAGGATGTTTGATTGCTGTGTCCGTGCGCCAGATAGATAATACTGCTGCCGCTGTTTACGATGTTCAGTTTGTTGAAAAATGTATCGGCTGCGGTGTTGCCCGAATGAAAGGCTGCGCTGCCACTATTTACAAGAGATGCTACACCTAAGAACTTATTTCTTCCTGCACCTGTGTTGGCAGTTACTCCTGTTTTTTGAATAAATGCCGAATCCGAAAAAGTAGCTCCGTTCAAAGTTACCTGCGGAGCAATCAAACTTACTTTACCGCCAAAACTTGTGTTTGGACCTACGGTGATGGCAGCCGTTGCTCCGGTTAAATTCAGCGATGTAGTTGCCGTGCCCGATTGTGTAAATCGAGGCAACAACAAACTGCCGCCCGTGAATCCCGATGCGCCCAAGTAAATTGCTTTGCCCGCAGCCATTGTTGCAGATGCCGTTGCAATCGGGCAAAAAGAAATGCTGCCTGATGATGTATTATTGATTTCAATACTATCGTTGAATTGAACAGTTGCATTTGCAGCTTCGCCAAAAAGTACACTTCCCGTTGATGAATTTGATACAAATACTTTACCTCCAAAAGTTGTGTTGCCGATATATGCAAGGCGCACAGAACCTGTGCTTGTATTTACAACCGTAACATCACCGTTGTAAACATCCGCATTTGTGTAGCCCAAAAGCAAAGCAGAAGCAGAAGCATTTTCGATGTGCAGTTTGCCGTTGAAAATGTTGTTGCCGTTAGTTTGTAAAGTACCCGCGCCCGCCCCGCTTGTTTTTGAAATTGTTGTGTAACCGTTAAAGATATTGTTGCCCGCGCCTGTGTTGTTGGTTACGCCTGTTTTTTGTATAAAAGTTGTGTCGGCATAAGTTGCGCCACTCAAAAATATCTGCGGAGCAACCAAACTTACTTTACCGCCAAAACTTGTGTTTGGACCTACGGTGATGGCAGCAGTGCCGGTTAAAGTTAATGATGTAGCTGCCGTGCCGGATTGCGCAAAACGAGGTAACAGCAGACTGCCGCCCGTAAATCCCGATGCTCCGATGGAGATGCTTTTGCCCGCAGCCATTGTTGCCGATGCTGTTGCGTTCGGGCAAAATGTAAGTGTGCCGGTTGATGTATTATTCAAAATCAAATTGCCGCCAAACGCCACGCTTGTGTTTGCAGCCGAACAGAAAGAAATATTGCCCGTTGAAGTGTTTGTAAGCGTTACATTTCCTGCAATCGCCACGCTCGAATTTGCCGATTCACAAAACAAAACGCTGCCTGTTGCGCTGTTGCTTACCTCGATAGTTCCGCCAAAAACGTTTGCTCCGGCATAAGCCATGCGCACGTTTCCGGTAGAGGTTTTGTTGATTACAACATCATCATTGTAAATATCTCCGTTTACATAAGTCAATAAAATATCTGATGATGCTGAATTATTGATAAATAACTTGTTGTTAAAGATATTGCCTCCGTTTGTACGCCAGATTCCCGCGCCTGTTTTGTTGATGATGGCAACACCGTTGAATACGTTGTTTCCTCCGCTTGTGTTGTTGCTTGCGCCTGTTTTTTCAATTATTGCCGTATCTGCAAATGTTGCACCGCCAAGTGTTACCAGCGGAGCAATCAAATTCACTTTACCGCCAAAACTTGTGTTTGGACCTAATGTGATTGAAGTGGAAGTTCCTGTTAAAGTCAGCAATGAAGTTGCCGTTCCCGATTGCGCAAAACGAGGCAAGAGCAAACTGCCGCCCGTGAATCCCGATGCTCCGATGGAGATGCTTTTGCCCGCAGCCATTGTTGCCGATGCTGTTGCGTTCGGGCAAAATGTAAGTGTGCCGGTTGATGTATTATTCAAAATCAAATTGCCGCCAAACGCCACGCTTGTGTTTGCAGCCGAACAGAAAGAAATATTGCCCGTTGAAGTGTTTGTAAGCGTTACATTTCCTGCAATTGCCACGCTTGAATTTGCCGATTCGCAAAACAAAAGGTTGCCTGTTGCGTTGTTGTTTACTTCAATATTTCCGCCAAAAAAACTCGCTCCGGCATAAGCCATGCGCACAGTTCCGTTTGAGGCTTTGTTGATTACAACATCATCATTGTAAGTATCTCCGTTTACATAAGTCAATAAAATATCTGATGATGCCGAATGATTGATAAACAACTTGTTGTTAAAGATGTTGTTTCCGTTTGTTCGCAACGCGCCCGCGCCCGTTTTATTGATGACGGCAACACCGTTAAACACATTGTTTCCCAAGCCTGTGTTTGTAGTTACTCCTGTTTTTTCTATGATGGCGGAATCTGCAAATGTTGCACCGCTCAGCATAATTTGCGGAGATGCGAAATTCACTTTTCCGTCAAAAGTTGAACCGGGTCCCAAATGCAGATTTGCTGTTCCGCTAAGGGTTAAATTTTGTGCCGTTGCACCCGATTGAATAAAGCGTTGCAATCTTAAATTGCCGCTGTTGAAACCGTCAGCACCTATAAATAATTTCTTTCCGTTATCAAGTGTAACATTCGATGCAAGTTCTTTTGCAAACCAAATATCTCCTGTTCCGCTGATGCTGTTTACATAAACATCGCCTTTTATCAAGGTCGGAACGGCAAATCCGATATGTATATCTCCGTTGCTGTTTCCTGCTATTGTTAAGTGCAAATCGCTGTTGTAGTTGTTCGCGCTAACACTGTCCAGAATGAAATTATCCAACCCCGAATTGTAAATGCTCGTTACGCCATTAAAAGTCATTCCGCCTTTAATCCACATTCTTCCCGAGCTTGTTATGCGTAAATTGAACGGAGCATTAAATGTGGCGTTGCCCAACATATTTTGGTCGCTTGTTCCGTTTTTGGTAATCGAAACACTATCGTTGAATGTGCCGCCATCAATACGCACATTATTTGTGCTGGAAGTTACTTTACCGCTGAATGTTACATTGGTAAATGTAGTTGCCAATCCTTGACAAAGCACATTTCCGTTGCTCACATTTCCTGCGGTGAAAACTGCATTGCCGTTAATGGTTAAGGTGTTGCCGTCAAGGTCAATCGTGCCTGATGTAAGCGTGAAATTATTCAACGCCACACCGTTGTAAAGCGGAGTGTTGTTGGAAGCAACAATTACAACATTATCGCCCGCTGCGGGCGTTCCTGCCGGAGTCCAGTTGGTTGTGGTTGCCCAATTGGAATTGGTGGATACGGCTTTCCATGTATAGCTTGTTTGCGCATCCATAAAAATAAATGAAAGCAACAAAATTGCTAACCACAACAGCTTGTTATTCAGTTTAATCACATTAGATAAACCAAAAGCAGAGAACATCACGTTTTTCATAATAGAGAGATTTTTAGAACACTTGTACTATAACGTACATTCCAATTTACGGAACACCTGTTCTAATGTTTCATTTCTGAACCGATTAGTTTAAAATAAATGTGTTAAAGTTTTTTTAGGGGCGGGTTTCACACAGAGAACACAGGGGACACAGAGATTATGTTTCTCGCAGGGGCGCGGAGAATTTCACTCATCACTTTTCACTCATCTCCCAACTCTCAACCTTCAACTTTCAACTTTCAACTTTCAACTTTCAACTCTCAACTATGTTTCCATTCCGCTTTACGGAACAAGTCGTGTTTAAATATTATTTTTTAAAGCAGATACCAATTTCAGCCGTATTATTGCCTGACGGAAAAGGGAAGCAAAAAACCTGCCGGAATATAAATGAATACTGCACCGGAATTATTAGAGATTTATCAGGAAGCAACGCCAAATCCTGAGAGTTTGAAATTTGTAACCAATCAAGGTTTGTTGCCCAATTATCAGGCGGATTTTAAAACCAAAGAAAGTGTGCAAGGCAATTCGGAACTGGCAGATGCGCTGTTTCAGCAACCTTTTGTGCAGGGCGTTTTTGTTTCGCAAAACTTTGTAACCATTACCAAAACTGCCGATGCCGACTGGTATGAAATTACTCCTTTGATAAAAACTGTAATCAAAGATTTTTTGAACGCAGGCAAACAAGCCGTTTCTGAAACCTTGTTGAAATTGGGCGCACCATCGGCAACCAACGAATCGGGCACAGCCAACACCATCGAAGAAAAAATTCAGGAACTGCTTAATAAATATGTAAAGCCGGCAGTGGAAATGGATGGCGGACACATCGCCTTTAAATCCTTTGATGCAGGCGTGGTAAAACTTGCCATGCAAGGCTCGTGCAGTGGCTGCCCTTCATCTCAAATCACTTTAAAAGCAGGCATAGAAGGCTTGCTGAAACGCATGATACCGGAGGTAGAATCGGTAGAAGCTGTGGAGGAATAGAGTTGAAAGTTGAGAGTTGAGTGAAATTCTCTGCGCCTTTGCGCCTCCGCGAGAAACCTCAAAATACGCTGTGTGCAATCTTCACATAAAAAACTTCACCCACAAAATCGGAATGGAATAAAGTATGCAGGCGAAAATCACTGCCCGTGCAGCGCGGTAATAATTGCGCTGAATGAAAATAAAAAACACAAACAAATTCATCACCACGCCAAGGCTCATCATGGGCGAAAAAATGTGCGGCATTTTTACAAAAACCAAATAATCCTGAAAGCTGAGGTGATAGAACTTTGCAATATAAAACAGCAACACACCAAGCAAAGGCGCAATCATGCCCGGTATAAAGCCCGTGATAAATTTATCGTATTTGTAAATGGTTACAGGTTCATTTAATATTTTGTTCAACATCTCTTTAAATATTTACGGATTTACAGATTGACAATTGACAGATTGACCAACGAAAAAGGCACATTATCTTTCGTCCTTCGGCTTTGGTCTTTGGTCATTTTTACAATCATTTATCTAACCACACGCTTTTGAAATTCCGATACTCCATACCATTAACGGGAAAGTTGCGCACATATTTTTGTATCAGCCTGCGATTGATGTTGTAATAGATAGGTAACATCACCGCATCATCCACAGCTATTTGGTCAAGTTGCTCATAAAGGCGGTTGCGCTTTTCAAAATCGGTTGTCGCTAAGGCTTCTTCAAACAATTTATCGTAAGCAGCATTTTTGTAGCGATACGCATTGAGATATGCTTTGTCGGTTGGCTTTTCGGGAACGTGCTTGCCATAGCAAAGGTTCAAAAAGTTTTCGGGGTCGGGATAATCGGCAATCCAGCCCGCACGCCAGAATGGGGCTTTGCCCACTTCATAATTTTCTAAATGTTGCGCAAAAGGCAGTTGCGTAATCACAACATCCACGTTCAGGTTTTCTTTAAGCATGGCGGTAATCGCTTCGGCAACTTTCTCGTTTCGCCCGCCACCGCTGTTGATTTGCAAAGTAATTTTCGGTAAATTTTTTCCATCGGGAAAGCCCGCCAATTTCAATTCTTCACGCGCTTTTGCAGCATCAAAAGAAAAACCTTTCACCGCATCATTATTATAGCCCGCCATGCCGATGGGTACAATGCCATTAAATGCCGGAACGCCTTCGCCTTTCACCGTGTAGTCCACAATTTTCGCGCGGTCAATAGCATAACAAAAGGCTCTGCGCACGTGTACATCAGAAAAGATTTTATCGGTATGCAAAAAGCCATAGTAAGCCAAAGCCAACTCGGTAGTTTTCTGCAATTCAAACTTTTTGTAATCGCCTTGCAGCTTGCCGTCTTTATCTAAAATTTCGGTGATGGCATCCAGCGGCAGGCGGTATTTCATTTCTAAATTTTCTTTACGAAATTCAAGCATTTCAACTTTTTCTTCTTTGATGAAGCTGAACTTCACGCCATCAAGGTAAGGCAGTTGATTTCCAAATTCATCTTTGCCCCAATACTTTTCATTTCGCACGAGATAAACGCCTTCATCGGTCAGCACTTTTTTGATGATAAATGCGCCTGTACCCACACATTTATCGCGCATTCCTTCGCCATATTTTTCAAAGGCTTCTTTCGGAAATACCGCGCAAAACGGCATAGCCAAACGATGCAGAAAACCCGCAAAAGGTTTTTCGAGCGAGATAACCAAAGTGTAATCACCGGTTGCTTTCACGCCAAAATTTTCGCCCGTTGCTTTATCGGAATTGTGAAATTCTTTCGCGCCTTTCACCACTCCGTCAAACAGCCAAAAGCCCTGATTGGAAGGCGAAGGCTTGCACAATTTCTGCAAGCAGTAAACAAAATCGTGCGCGTTTACTTCGCGCCCTTTGCCGCCTTCAAAACATTCGTCATCATGGAAGAAAACGCCTTTGCGGATGTTGAACACAAACTCCGTTGCGGTTTCGTTCACCGTCCAGCTTTCGGCAAGGCAAGGCTCAATGCTCAAATCGCTTTGATTCGATGTTACCAAGCCTTCATACACTTGATTGGTGATTCTGTGCCCGACAACTTCGGTAATGTTTTGCGGAAAAAGCGAACGGAAATATTCTGTTTCATTTTCGCGAAAAACGCCACCGTATTTCACTTTGCCTTTTGCTTCGCGGGTGGTTTTTTCTTTGCCGGAACTGTCGTTATTGCATGAAGAAAACAAAAAAGCAGCTGCGATTACAAGCCATAAATATTTTGACATAAACTGATTGTTTACTTGAACTTAAACGGGCGCAATGATAATGTGATTAGGGAAAGTTTAGAATTGCTACAAAAAGTAGAATAGAAGCCTTTGTAAAAAACTAAAGCCGCTTTCATCACCGGCACAAAGTCCGGGAGAGGAGGAAGCGGCATCGCACCGCGAATATACATCATAAGTTCGGATTGATGCAAATGTTTTCGCAATTTTGCACCGTTTTTATGACGGAACAGCAGTTAAAATACTATCTATCAAGCCCAAGATTTAATGTCTATCTTGCCAAAAAAAATAACGATTTTGACAGAGCCTATCAACTTTACAAAACGAACATTGAACTTTCGGAAGCGTTTTATCCGGTTCTTTCCGTGCTTGAAATCAGTTTGAAAAATGCTGTTCACGAAACTTTGAAAAATCATTTTCAGGACGAATATTGGTTTAAAAATTGTTTGCCTGTTGAATTTTTGCCGTTTGTTTCAGATGCTACACAAAAATTAGCCAAACGCTACAAAACCATTACGGCAGACAGAATTGTAGCTGAACTTACCTTTGGTTTTTGGGACAGGTTGTTTAACCGCAACTATACAGGTTTGTTATGGAAACCACTGCGAACTATTTTCAAAAACACACCAAAACATTTACGACAAAGAGATACAATCGCAGACGCATTGTATCGCATACGGACATTACGCAACCGAATTTATCATTACGAACCAATTTTTGGCAATTTGCAAGACATAGAAAAACAGTATAATGAAATGCTGACCTTTCTCACTTGGCTTGACAATGATTTGCCGAAATTACTTAGCGACATTGACCGCTTCAACAATACGCTTAAAAAAGCAAAGACAATCTAACCCGACAACAGGGCGAACAGCTAACAAGGTATTTTCACAATTAAAAAGAGTCATTCCTTTCCAAACCTTAAAATTTTACGTTCATTTGAACTTTATTCAAAACATATTTTATGAGTAACCACAAATTATCGAAATACAGCTACGACACGCTTAGCCAGGCGGTGAACGATTTAGTCAAAAGAGGCTACACTGCCGATTTTTTGGTGATGGCGGATAAAGAATGTCTGACCTGTAAAAACAACTCTATGGAGTTATCGCCCGATGAATTTGCAATTGATGAAATTTATCGCTTTGACGGCATGACCGACCCAAGCGATGAAAGCATTGTCTATGCTATATCTTCTGACAAGCATGATATAAAAGGATTGGTGATAAACAGCTATGGCGCAGAGTTTGGCTATCGCTCATCAAAATTAGTTGAGCATCTGAACAAGCATTTGTAAAACCTGTTGCTTCCAAAATCTTAAATCTTTCTCAATACTTTTCCTGTGTACTTTTCAGCAGGTTATACAGCATATCTTTTGCGCGGAAAAGTTGCGCCTTTACGGTGCCAAGCGGTAAGTCAAGTTGTTCGGCAATTTCTTCATAGCTCAATTCATCAAAGTAGCGCAGTTCAATCAGTTGCCTGTATTTAGGCGAAAGTTTTTCTATCACCTGACGAATGCGCTCTGCGCGTTGTTCTTTGATAACCGATTGCTCGGGGTTCGGATTGTAATCAGGCACGGCAATAGTAGGTATTTCGCCATCTTCGTTTGCCACACTCGTGCTGTCTAATGAAG
The DNA here is from genome assembly GCA_964605875.1 of uncultured Chitinophagaceae bacterium. Taxonomy (GTDB): domain Bacteria; phylum Bacteroidota; class Bacteroidia; order Chitinophagales; family LD1; genus UBA7692. Next base: position 8,348 of record CAZSEG010000048.1, on the reverse strand, counting down.
TTGTCTGCAATCTTTTTTTGCGGATAAAATCAAGACAGTTGTTGGTGGCAATTTTAAACAACCAAGTGCTGAAAGCGTAATCGGCACTGTAATTTTTTAAATTGTTGAAAGCCTTTCCGAAAGCCTCTAAAGTTAAATCTTCGGCATCATCGCGGTTATGCACCATTTTCAACACCATGAAATAAATGCTTTCGCGGTAACGCTCCATCAATTTGCCATAAGCCTTCTGGTCGCCTTGTTGTGCAAGCGACACCAAATCGTAGTCTTCTTTAGCACGCGGTGAAAATTTTGAATTTAATTCCAAGTGTCGCTTCTTTTAATGAGTGAAAGCAAAAATATAAGGCTTATCGAGAAAACATAGAGCGGCTGCAATAAAGGTATCCACAAAATTAAATCTTGTTGTCGCAATCGCTTGTATATGCGCCATGAAAAAGCAATTTGCGCAATGCTCCAAACGCCCATAAACACAAGCGATACAGCCACTCCGCCTTTCCCGGAAAACATCAGCGCAATACCCGAAGCATACAGCCCGAATTGCGCAAGCGCAAACGCAAACAATTTTATTTTGTCAAACCAATTGTAGTGATAGCTTGCCTGCGTGTGCCGTGTTTTTTGTTTCAGCCATGAAGCAAAAGTTTTTTTAGGTTCGGTGTAAACAAAAGTTTCTTCATCTAAACAAACTGCAATATTTTTTTTATTGCCGAACGCATTCACAAATAAATCATCATCGCCTCCTGCTGTTTTGTGTTGAGTGTTTTCAAACCAATTCAAATAATCTGTTTTATGAAAAAGCATATTGCGCCCAACGCCCATGTATGCTTTGCCTGCAAGCGCGTTTGAAAAATATTGCCATGCGGTTTGCGTGGCTTCAAAGCGGATGAGCTTGTTTAAAATTGATGATTGATGATTGATGATTGATGATTGTTGATT
>CAZSEG010000048.1:6743-7408 GCA_964605875.1 uncultured Chitinophagaceae bacterium | reverse complement strand
AACAATCTGCATCGGTAACAACAATTGTTTCGTTTTTGGCTTCGTGCAAGGCTTTTGCGAGCAATTCTTTTTTGCCGGCAAGCTGCTTTTCGCCTTCTTTTATTTCAATAACTTTTAAGTGATTGAAGGCAGTTTGAAGTTGCTTTAAAACCTTTTTGCTTTCATCTGTGCTGTTGTCATTCACCACAATCACTTCAAAGTTTTCATGGCTTTGATTCAGCACATACGGAATATTTTTTTCGAGATTTTCCGCTTCGTTGTGCGCACAAATAATTACGGAAAGCGGAAGTCGTTTTGTATCATCTTTTTTATTCAAACTAATTTTTGCAGAAGTTGAAGAAGGCGTACCCAATCCCCAAAAGTATATCACCAGATACACAAAGCTGCCGCACAAAATCATCCACAGAATCAATTCCATTGGTTGCGAAAGAAACAATTATGAAGAACAAGCAGTAAAGACGCAAAATATTGCGTCTCTACAAATCTGAAATTCCGTAAATCCGTAAATAAATCAACACTGTTTGCAGTAGTAGTTTACTTCACTTTAATTCGCCCCCTTGATTTTTTTTCCCGATGCTGCTATATTACCATACATTCTAATGTAATTGAACCCTTTGGAAAGCGCACATAACATACTTTTTTGGGATAAAAGACCTCCCTCTTCG
>CAZSEG010000048.1:6433-6733 GCA_964605875.1 uncultured Chitinophagaceae bacterium | reverse complement strand
ACTCATTTTAGAAAATTCTAAATTGGGAGTTTTGGTGTTGAACACAAAAGAGGAAGTGCTGTTTTCCACTTCATCCTTTACAAATATTTGCGCTAATAACTACTTCAAAACCAACTTTATATCGTTATTTAAGTACGAAGCTGCCAAAAGCAGCCCCGACACTATAATTATTAAAAGTGAAGACAACGGCTCTATCGAAATCAACGCTTCGTTTATTCACTGGAATGATGAAAAGGCGGCATTGTTTTTGGTAAAGGAAATTCATGCCGCTAAGAACGAAAAGCAGGACGAAGGTTTGCA
>CAZSEG010000048.1:0-6423 GCA_964605875.1 uncultured Chitinophagaceae bacterium | reverse complement strand
GCCATGCACCTTACCGAAAGTTTTCACCTGCCGGTGATGTTCTTTAAGAACGAAGTTTTGGTTGCCGCAAATCTTCGCGCGATTGAAAGATTGGGCATTGACTCCAACGAATTTAACCGCACTAATTTTGCGCATCTGTTCGACAATCAGCAAAGCGAAAAACCTGTTTCTGCCATAGAAAATTTATTGGATGCCGTAACATTTAAAACCATTATGCGGGGTAATGCGGCGCGCGAAAAAGTTTCTGTTGTATCGCGTTATGTGGCGTTGGACGGCATAAGTTTCAGGATGGTGCAGGTATTGGATGAACTACCTGCCAAAACTGCGGACAGCCAAGAGCAAAACACCGCGCACGACATGATGATGATGGCTTCGCACGACCTGCGTGAACCCGTGCGCACGGTGGTAAATTATGCGCAACTTACTTTGGATAAACTCAAAAACGGTAAATACAAACAGGCGTATGAATATGCGGAACTTGCCGCTTCCACTGCACTGCGCATGGATAAACTATTGAGCGACTTCAAGCTGATGGTGAGCATTGACGAAAAGCCGTTGGAGAGCCAAACGGTGAGTTTGCAGGCGGTGCTGAATGCCGCATTAACGGAAGTAGAAAAGGGGTTTGATAAAGCTCAGATTGAAATAAACATTCACAAGCTGCCGGATGTAAAGGGCAGTGAAAAGTTGCTGATTCAACTATTTAAACAATTGCTGGATAATGCCTTTAAGTTTAAGAAAGGTGAAAAAGCAATAGTGGAAGTTGCAGCCGAACAGGAAGGCGAAAGCGTTCTGATTTGCGTGCGCGACAACGGCATCGGCATGGCGCGAAAATACAAGGACAAAATATTTGAGCCGTTTCAACGGCTTAACCGGATTGACGAATATCCGGGCAGCGGCTTAGGCTTAACCATCGCAAAAAAGATTGCCGACAAACACAACGGTAAAATATTTATTGAATCTATGAACGGTATGGGTTCGAGTGTGTATGTTTCGCTGCCGGTTTAGAATCTGTTTAAAATTATAGATGCAATAATATGATGTCCGAGTGATGAGAAGTGAATTTCGTCAGAAAATAAATACAAATCTTTTGGGTCAATATCTTTTCCTGATTGAATTGAAAGGTTGTTCCGTTTCAGTCTTATCGGATACCACATATCCTTGCAATGCACTAAAAAATCTTTTTTATTATCAATTAAATAATAAAAGTCAGCAGGTTCAATAAGGGACATCATATAATGTCTGATATTCTCTTTTTCCATTTTTAGAAGGGCTGAATGATAAGGAAAGAATAGCAACTTAACTTCAATTGAATGTTGCTTACAAACATCAAAAATTGAATCTAAAGTTTCAACTGCATCCAACAATTTCTCATTCTCCTTAACATAGAACTGCATATCATATTTATAGTAATGATTTGAATTTTGCGTAACGTATAATTTCACTAAACGATAAGTAGCATAATGTTCATGCAAGAAAGAACTCACAGTGCTTTTCCAGCCTTTGTTTCCCACCGCAGGCAATTCGCTTGTTTTCGATTTACCGTAAACATCATTCAAGCACCAGCCAATGGTGATGAGTGAAATGTTTAACGGATTTGATGTGTCTGCAAGCAAAGTTTCAATAACGTTTTTGTAATCGTACACACTCCAGCCAATCATTGAGCAATTCAGCACATTCATTGAATCAAGCGACTTTGCCATCAATGAAACATAATTGGAAGAATCATCCACGCCAACACCTTGCGTTACGCTATCTCCAATAAACAGCCATGTTTTTTTCTTCTTATCAAAAGGCTTGCCTGTGCTGCGAAAACCAAAAGCATCGGTCGTAAAATTTTTGCCCCAAACAATTGCATTGGCGTTTGGTTTTAAACCATCACTATCAAAATATTTATTGGGCTGGATGATGGAGCTGTCAAACGAGCGATTGTACTTGTTGTTAAGAATATTTCTGCTGACAATTTCAATTGCAAGCAATGCAATAAATACAATCAAAAAATTTGCAAGAAGAAGTTTGCGGTTTACTTTCATCCAACAAATTAGCCCAACGCCTGCTTCAAATCTTCCAGCAAATCTTCAATGTCTTCCACACCAACACTCAGGCGCAAAAGATTATCCACCACACCTACTTTTTCACGCTCGGCTTTTGGCACTGAGGCGTGTGTCATAGTTGCGGGATGATTCACCAAACTTTCAACTCCACCCAATGATTCGGCAAGCGTAAAAACTTTAAAAGATGAAGCGATGCGGAAAGTTTCTTCTATGGATTTATCTTTAAACACAATGGAAATCATTCCTCCAAAACCGCGCATTTGTTTTTTCGCAATAGCGTGATTCGGATGTGTTTCAAAACCCGGATAATACACTTTTTCAATGCGCGGATGGGATTGTAAATAATGCGCAATTTTTTCTCCGTTGGCGCAATGTCGTTCCATTCTTAAATGCAAAGTTTTAATGCCGCGCAACACTAAAAACGAATCCATTGGAGCAGGAACAGCGCCACATGAATTATGTATGAATGCTAATTTTTGATGGAGCGCATCATCATTCACAATTAAAGCTCCCATAATCACATCGCTGTGCCCGCCAAGATATTTTGTAACAGAGTGCATCACAATATCCGCGCCCAAATCCAATGGATTTTGCAGGTATGGCGATGCGAAAGTATTATCCACGGCAAGCAGTAAATTGTTTGTCTTGGCAATTTTTGCGCAGGCTTCAATGTCCACAATTTGCATGGTCGGGTTCGTTGGAGTTTCAACCCAAAGCAGTTTGGTTTTTTCATTTATTAGCGGCTGAATATTTTCAACATTGCTCAAATTGATGTAATGAAACTTGATACCGAAATGCGCGAAAACCAATTCAAACATCCGGTAGCTGCCGCCATACAAATCATCGCCTGTTATCACCTCATCGCCCGGGCGAAGCATCTTTATCACCGCATCGGTTGCGCCCATTCCGCTGCTGAAACACAGGCAGTGCTTGCCATTTTCTAATGCTGCAATATTTTTTTCCAATGCAAGGCGCGTAGGATTTTTGCCGCGCGCATAAGCAAAGCCTTTGTGGTTTCCCGGACTTTCCTGCGCATAGGTTGAGGTTTGATAAATCGGAGTCATAACCGCTCCGGTTGAAGGGTCAGGATGCTGCCCTGCGTGAATTACTTTAGTTGCGAATTTCATTTTAGAAATGCTTTGAATGGGGCGAAGGTGCTAAATGTAATCAATATGATGGCAGGGAAATCACTGTTGCCGCAGAGAAGCAAAATATTGAGTTGAAACATTGCCAAAGTTTAAAACTTTGGCAATGTTCTTGTGCCAAGACAATTGCGTTTCTTGGCTCTTGATTCTTGGTTCTTGGCTCTAAAATCTTGGCTCTTGATTCTAATTTTCAAATTACCTCAACAACACAACCGAACCCTTTTTCTTTTCGTTTCTGCCGTTGGCATAGAGCAGCTTGATGGTGTAAGTGTAAACACCCGGCAGGCAAAGTTCACCATTGTAATAACCGTCCCACGCTTGGTTTGCATCAAACGACTGAAAAACCTCCTCGCCCCAGCGATTGAAAATGCTCATGTCAAAACGAACAACGCCTTTTGCCGCCACTTGGAAAAAATCATTGCTGCCATCACCGTTCGGACTGAAAAGATTCGGAATGAAAATTAAATTTTTCTCAATCACATGGATGTATTGTTCGCGGGTAATGGTATCCACGCAGCCCAACTGTGAAGCGGCAATTAACTGCACGGTGTAAACTCCTGTATTCAGATAAATATGCGAAGGGCTTACATCTGTTGAGCTATTGTTGTCGCCAAAGTTCCAAACAAAAACTGTGGCATCGCTTGATTCATTTGTAAAAGAAACAGCATCCTCATTTTGCACCGCAACCAACGGCAGCGCAGAAAATGCAGCATTCGGAAACGGTTGAATTACTACTTGTTGAGTTGTTGTTGTGCTGCAACTTCCCAAAGTTGCAACTAACGTTATCGTGTAAGTTCCGCTATTTTGATAAGTGTAATTGGGTACAGCAGCAGTGGATGTTGCACCGTTTCCAAAACTCCATTGATATGTATTACCGGCAGGCGCAGAATTATTTGTAATGGCAATTGGCGCAGATTCACAATTACCCGTTACATCAAATGAAGCCACAGGATTTTCATTTACGTTAACAGTAACACTGCTGCTTGCGCTGCAATTGTTTGCATCTGTAACAACAACAGTATATGTATTTGTTGAAGCAGGATTTGCAGAAGTATTTGCGGTATTCGCAGAACTCAAATTATTCGCGGGACTCCACGCATAACTCACGCCACCGCTTGCTGTAAGCAATGTATTTTCTCCCTCACAAATACTTACATCATTACCTGCACTTGCATTAGGCAAAGCATTTACTGTTGCAATTAAAGTATCGCGCCCCGTGCAATTATTTGCCGTAAAAGCCAATGCTAAAGCGTGTGCGCCAACTCCCGCAAGCGAAGGGCTGAAAGTGCCGCTTGCATTCGTAATTCCTGTTCCGCTCCATGTAGCGCCTGCAGGAGAAAATCCTGTAAGTGTAACATCTGCGGCATCCACACACACGGCAAAATCGTTACCTGCATTAACCGCAGGAGAAGGATTGATATTTACACTTTCTGCATTGCTTGCTGCACCCACACAACCAAAGTTGGTTGGTATTACTGTTATACTGTTACCCGGTTGTAAAGAAGCGGTAACAAAAATATTTGAAGCAATATTTTGAACAGTAGCATTATTGTTTTGAAAATCGTAAGACGAGTAACCCGAAGGTGAAGCAGTGAAAGTTACAACCTCGCCCGCACAAACATCATTATCATCCACCGCAAGCGTTACCGAAGGAATCGGAATAACAGCCGTTGTAATATTGTTGCTTTGTGCGCCCAAACATCCCTGATTGGTTGGAATAACATATACCTGTGCGCCATTTGGCAGAAGGGTTGATGAAATAGTGTTGGATGCACCACTTTGTGCCGAAATGCCATTCACAAAAAACTCGTAATTCGTAAAACCCGAAGGTGAAGCAGTGAAAGTGATGTTATCACCTGCACAAATTGTATCGTTGGCATCGCTGCTTGAAAGTGTTACGGTTGGCGCGGGAATCACTGTTGTAACAATTGCGTTGCTTGGCGCACTCGGGCAACCTGCATTCGTTGCTGTTACTGAAACGCTGTTTGGCGAAATAAGTGTTGTAGTTGTGTATGTGTTGCTTGCCGATGTTTGAACGGCATTTCCATTATCTGAAAAAACATATTGTGTGTATCCTGACGGAGAGGCGGTGAAAGTGATACTCTCGCCTGCACATATTGTGTTGTCTGCATCGGAACTTGAAAGCGTAACCGCAGGAATCGGGTTCACGGTCATCACAACCGGAGTAGAAATATTGGTAAAGCAACTGCCATCAAATGCGATTACATAAACCGTATCATTGTTTGAAAGTGTGTTTGATGCAAATGTCGGAGCAGCGGAATTTTGCACTTCTGTTCCATTCAAAAAGAAACGGTAATTCACATAAGTGTTTGGCGAAGCCGTGAAGGTTACATTATCTCCGGCACACACATCTGAGCTGCTTGCAGCAAGGTTAATATTCAAAGAACTCTGCTGAACATTTACAACTAAAGAGTCATAAACTCTGCCGCAGCAATCTGTAGTTACCCACACTTTCACTACATGATTTCCGGGAGTTAGAAATACAGTCCCGGCTTTGCTGAGGCTTGCGCCCGATGCCAATTGCGGTAAGGTGCCTGAACCAAAATCCCATTCGTATAAAGTTCCGGCTAATGAAGTTGAAAATGAATCGGGACAGCCTGTGAAGTGATTCGGGTTGTGTGCCGTTAAAGAAGGCAGCGTTAATGTGTTGTTGAAAATATCTACAAACTCGGTGAAGTCTGTTCCTGCAAACTGAATGGTTTTTCTGCCAAGCGAAGTGTAAACAATTCTGTGCGGCCCACCGCCCGAAGCTGTTGCAGGCGTTGCATTTGCGCCAAAAGTCCAGTTGCCCGTTGCCGGAGAAGAAAAAGTTACTTCCGCATTGATGCAGCCTCGATTTTCAACGTTGATTACAGGAGGATTTCCCGGAACAGATACAATGTTTTGTTGGGTAACATTTGTGCCTCCGTTTTCGCTCAAAGGCACACTTAAACCTGTTGCCCCTGCGCCACCCGCGCCACCATCACCACCATCACCACCATCGCCACCGCGTGCGCCTACACTGGTTGCACAACCAAAACCTGTGCCTCCGTTTCCGCCATTGCCACCGCCACCGCCTGTTCCGCCTGCGCCTCCCGCACCGCCTGCGCCTCCTGCACTCGGGTTCAATGCGCAATCTCTGATATTACCGGTTGCTCCGTTATTAAATAAGAAAACTGCAAACGAACTGCCACCCCCTGTGCCACCTGTACCACCACCACCGCCAA
>CAZSEG010000047.1:14808-20310 GCA_964605875.1 uncultured Chitinophagaceae bacterium | reverse complement strand
TCACAGAATAACCTCTTCCGTTTTCGGTGTTGCCACTGCTGCGCACTTTCCAGCCTTGCAGGTAACAAGTGCTGACCAAACTTTCTTTCCACTCAAACACATTGCCGTAGTTGCTGTTGGCTGCGAGTTTGGTTTCATCGCAATCGGGTTTCGGGGTTACGGCAACTCCGTTCACACCTTTTGCAGGCGCAAATTGCGTTACCGGAACTGCATTTATCGGGCTGCCGAAATAGTGCTGATTATGTAGCTTGGAATCTGTTGCCGCTGCATAATAACGTTCGGCTTCTACTGTGCCTGCAACCGTGCCCGTAAAGTTCGGACTGAAATTATCTAATATCGCTGCCGATGATTCATTATATGATTTGAAGCGAAGTGTGCCACCGGATGTATTGAAAGTTCCTGTTTTTAATTCTATTCTTCCTTGAATATTCAACGTGCCGTTAGCAACAAAACCTGCGCCTTTGGTATCTTCCAAACGAATAACATCGGCAAATATCACGCCTTCAATTTTATGCTGAACGGTTGCATCTTTCAATATCACTTTGCCTACACCTGTAAATACTGAACCGTTACCGCTGCCGCCTTTAATATTTCCGCAAATATCTAAGCTGCCGTTTGGATTGCTTATGGACACAAAGGCATCATTTGCCAAAGTAATATTACCGACTTTGTAAGTTGCATTGCCGATTTCGGGCTTGGCAGCAAGGTTCGGTATCGTTACATTCACTCCGCAACTGTTTGGCACAACATCCGGTGTCCAGTTATCTTTATTGTTCCATGCCGTGCTTTGGCTGCCGTTCCACACAATGTCGCAACTTACCGTAACCGGAATAATGTATGTTTTATTGCAACCATTTGCATTGGTTAAATTTAAGTTGAAATTATAGTTTCCCTCCGCGCTGCCTGCGGGAACTTGCAGCGTAAGGTTTCCTCCATTTACATTTAATGTGCCGTTTTGCGTTACAAAACCCGCCAAAGGTGTGCCCGCAGTGAGCGAATAACTCACCGTATTTGCGCTGGAAGCGTAAGGTACATTAACGTTTGCAACACCGCCCGCGCACACGCTTTGGTTTTGCAAACCGTAAATTACCACATCGTCTATTCTGTAATTTGCTTGATTGCCTAACGGCATCGCCTCTGCATCCCATCTTAAATACAATGTTGTTGCGCCATTCAGATTTGGAATACTAACCGGAACACCATTATTGACCAATGCCCATGCAACAGGGTTGCTTGCTACATCAGTATATGAAACTTCTGTCCATGTATTACCATCTGTGGAATAATAAAAAGGAACGCTTGAAGGATAAGCCATCGTTCTTCTTGCAGCCCATTTCACACTGATGTTTGAATAGCCTGTAATGTCGAATGCCTTTGAAATTAACCGGCTTACCGTTGAGCTATTTGCGCCCGGTATATTTCTGGCAGAAACAAAATTTCTTCCTGCCGATGCTCCCGAATAGCCCGAAGACGGAGATTCCGTTGTATCTATCCAAGCATATTGAGCACCCGATGGCGTATTGATGACCCAACCGCCCGGAAGCCCTCCTCCGTTAAAATCTTCGGTGTAAAGCGGAGTTGCCGCACCCAACTGAACACTTGATGAAGGATTAACCGTAACTAACTGACTTGCTGATGAAGAGCAGCCGAAGCCATCGGTAACTGTAACGGTGTAAGTTCGGTTGGCTGTAACATTGGTTGCCGTTGGGTTTGAGGTATTTGTGTTGTTTAAAAAAGTTGGCGCACTCGGGCTTGAACTCCAGGCGTAAGTAAGAGCCGGAGTAGCCGTTGGCGCAGCGTTTAATTGCACAGTTCCTGCGGTGCAAAAAGTTGGGGTAACGGATGGGGTGATGGAGGCATCATCGGTGGTGTATTGTGTAAATACCAAATCGTCTAACCGCATTGCAGCAGAGTTAGCTGAATTGGTGAAGCGGATTGTAACGTTACTTCCGGAAGGTAAAATACCATTTATTGAAATCGCTCCTACCCAAGCATTGTTTGAGGGGATTACAATATTTGAATAAGACAATGGAAAGTACGCACCTCCGTTTACACTTGCATCAATAGCAAAGTTTGAATTGTAACCATAAGTGCCGCTTGAAGTTGAACCAACATAAAATGATAATGTTGTTGGCTTGTTTAACGTATTTAGGTTAGAAATATAAACGTATTTATTGCCACTGCCTCCCGTTGTGTATGCAGGAATAAAAATGATACTTCCCTGAGATGCGCTTCCGCCAGAACCCGTATTAACAATCTGAGGTACACTTCCCGCATCGGCACTTCCTGTGTATGTCAAGCCACCTTTATACGTATAGCTGTATCCTGCAAGCGTAGATGATGTTCCTGTTCCAAAAGTTTCTGTAATTACAGTTGGAGAATAAGCCAATTTCTGCACACTCAACATATTTGAAGTAGCAGTAGGTTGGGAAGCACAAGCTGTTGCATCGGCAGTCATCACAACCCAAATATTGTCGCCCGGATTAAGTGAAGCAGCAAAGGTGTTGCTGTTTCCTGCATTTGCCCCGTGTACTTTCCATTGATAACTTGGCGATACGCCACCATTGGTTGGCGCGGCAGTAAAGGTGTATGATTTTCCGGCACAAATATTAGCATTGGTTGTAGAAATTCTAACCGCAGGTGCTGATGGCGCGGTTGTGCTGACATCTTTAGTAGCAGTTGCCGAACAACCTTTATTATCTGTTACGGTTACGGTAAAAGTTTTACTTCCCGTGCCGGAATTGGCTGTCAGTTCATAGGTAGATTGACCGGAGTAAGTCCATACGCCAGTTCCCGTGATGCCGCCCCAAGTGTATGTTGCTGTCGGAATATTTGCAACCGAATATTTGAACCCGGCAGTGTTTTGACAGATGGAGGCTTCACCGGAAATTGAGCCAATTTCAGGAAGCGCGTTTACCACAATTTGCTTATTACCGCTTGTGGCAGAATTGACACCGCAAGAAACTATACAACGATACCAATTGCCACTGCCTGTTAAGCCCGTTGGAATTACATAAGTTGCAGCAGTTGCAGCAGGAGAAATATCATTGTAAGTTCCACCGCTTGCGGTAGCGTATTGCCATTTGTAAGTGCTGCCTAAGGGTATTGTTCCGTCCAAACCCAAAGTAATGCCCGATGGTGAATAACCCGCACACAACGCAGGGGGCGAAGCCGGTGTAAGTGTAATTGCTGTCGGGTTGCCGGGTGTGCCTGTGCATACAAAAGGTTCAACATTGCCCAACAATGTAAAATCATCTAAACGAAAACTGCCTGCTCCCGTTAAATTGAGGACAACTGAAATAGCTCCTGTTAAACCGGATACCGTATTCGCAACAGATTGATTACCTGTTGAACCAGTAGTTGAATTTGCTGAACCAATATTAATGCCGTTGATAGTAATAGAACTTACAGCAACCGAGTTGGAAGTTTGCTTCCAAAAACTGTAAGAAGTTACTGATAAAGCGTAGCCATTGGCAACTGTAAATGTTAAAGTATAAGGAGTAGAACCGCTACCCGAACTAACTCCCAAAGAACCGGAACCACTTCCACCACTTCCAGTAAAAGACTGGAAATTACCTGAATTAATAGTCCATTGTGAACTGCTTAAATTGGCATTAATTATGTTCGGTGTCTGTGTATAGGTTGTTCCCGAAAATGTACCTGATTCAAATCCATGCTGATAAATAACCACAGGTGCAGTATTCACTGTCATTACCGCTCCGGTAGAAGGCGTAGATGTTGTTGTGCCGCAAGCGTTGATGGCATTTACACGGTACTTATAATTGTTTAGTGAAGTAGAAGCAGGTGTTACCGCCAGTGTATTTCCTGAAATGGCATAGATACCACCGTTTGTAAGTGCCGAGCCGAATGTTCCGAAATTCGGGTCTTCAAACCAACTGTATGAACTTGCGTTTGTAGTCGTAACGGTAAAAGTTGCCGGACTGCCAACGTTTGTTGTTTGATTTGAAGGAGAAGTGTTAATAGTAGGTGCAGCAGAAAATATAGAAAATGCCGTGCCGTTATCTGTGCCATAAGTTGCGGGGTCATCATTGATAACACGCACCTTGTAACCCGTGCCTGCTGCTATGCCACTTGGAATAGTTGCCGTAATTGGCGAAGCGCCAGAGCCAATAATACTTGCTCCCGTAAAAACACCATCTGTAAAGTTGCCGCTTGCATCAGAAATCTGCGCATAAAAAGTACCCGTTAAAGTTCCTGTTGAAGAATACTCAACGCTTATGTTGTTTGAAGAAGTATTGCAAAAAGAACCGTAGTCTGCGGCTGTGGTGGTGATGGTGTTGGCGGGGGCATCAGCTACTGACGAAATAGTAACTTCATCTAAACTAATTCTGTCTCTGCTATTTGCAGAACCTGATGAAACATAATATACCCATCTAACCTGCACAACTGCTTCACCATTACATGCTGCTGGTAACGCCAAATTGGTAAATGTTTGTGCAGGGTTTTGAGAGTTAGTATTAGTAGTTAAATATTCAGATGATGCGATATTGGTAAACGCTCCGGATGTGCCTATTCTGTATTGCAACCTCATTCCGTTAATTCTGTCATTTGCTCCGTTGCCGCCTGAATTGAGTTGTTGTGCAGTGAATGTAACTTTCAAATCTTTTCTGTTGGTTGCATTAACAGCCACAACAATAGCTCCGATGTGGTTATTGCTACTGTTCAAAAGACTGATACCTCCGGCAGCCTCATTACGGATAGAACCTGTACCAATAGCACTCGAACTAATAAGTGGCACCCTGTCATTTGTTGCCACTTCTGTAAAATTGGAAGTTGTTCTTTCACCTGTTCCGCCTCCGCTACCCGAAAAATCATGCCCTTGCATAGAAGCTGGATAAGTTGTAGCGTTGCCATCGCCAAAACCTGTGAATGTAAAATTTGAAGAACCCAAATTATGAGCAGTAGGATTTGTTGCTTGCCCCCAACCATTCAAATTAACTAATAAAGTACATACGATAAACACTGCAATGCGCAATCCTTTTTTCATAAGTATAGATTTAAAATTGTGAGTGGAGTTTTCAAACGGTTGCAAAAAAAAGCAATTGTTTACAATAATGTGCAGCTTTGATATTAAATGTTGATGAATATTTTGTTAATCCAAAGCATATTACATCAACAACATTGAAAACCAAACCAATACAACTGTTACTGTAATGGAAATTATGGCAAATTTTTATTGTTTGCTTAACGTGTATTTTCGGGTTCACAGAATCTGCGATAGGAAATTCGGCATTGCAAATGTCAAATATCGTAGCATACTTAACGTGAGTATGATGTTTTGTCTGCTGTGATTTATCCGCCATTCCAAAAAACCGCTCGAAAAATTTACAATTTTCTGACAATACAGAAGCAAGAAACAATTACATTCGCGCTATTGAAAAATTTCTACACCATAGTTTTGTTGCTGCTGCTTGCCGTGCAAACGGTTAGCCTGATGTTGTTTTTCGGCATAAAGCAAAATGTTGCAAAGTACAAAATGCA
>CAZSEG010000047.1:9005-14798 GCA_964605875.1 uncultured Chitinophagaceae bacterium | reverse complement strand
CAAAATGCAAGGACTTTCTGAAGAAGATGCCAGGCATGAGCAAATTCAGACATACATTTTTTCGCTAAACGAGTTTGAAACTATGCAAAGCGATGAAGGTAAAGCGTTCTGCCTGGATGGTTGGATGTATGATGTTACTTTCACCGCAGTTGAGAACGACAGTGTTTATTTGTTTGCCTTTCGCGACCATGAAGAAAGTAAGTTGCTGAGGCGTTTTGCTGATTTGTTCCGCAAATCGCAGGACAAAAAAGATATGACTGCAAACTATGCTTTTCTCTATTCGCTTTCGCTGCCAATTGCCGGAGAATACATCGGTTTACAATTTGAACCTACGGAAATAGCGGATGTATTTTTTGCTGTTGAACCATCTTACATTGCTCATTCATTCCTGAGTTCCTTTTTTCAGCCGCCCGAACATTCTCCTCTTTGCTGAAAGGTATTTTAATGCCTTTATTTTTTTAATTATTAAACAAATTATATTCAGATGAAACGTATAAACTCATCTGTGGTTTTGTACACATTAAGTAAAGTGAACAAAACCCTGAAAAAAAATTTATTGGTTGCAGTTTTTGCAACAGGACTTACATTCAATTCCGTGAATGCACAACATTTTAATTGCGGTGCATCCGAAGCAAATAATGAAGTAATTAAGGCACATCCCGAAGTGCTGGAAACGCAAAAAATACTGGAAGATTTTGCCAAAAGATTTAAGGCGGAATATGGCAACTCCACTGCTGCCCGCTCCGGCAAATTGATTATTCCGCTTGTGTTTCATATCATTCACAATCTTGGTTCGGAAAACATTACCGATGCGCAGGTTTACGACCAGATGCGCGTGCTGAATGAAGATTTCAACAAGCTGAATGCCGATACTTCATTGGTGATTCCCGAGTTCAGAGATATTATAGGCAACGTTGGTATAGAGTTCCGGTTGGCGCGGCTTGACCCGAACGGAAAGCCGACAACAGGGATTGAACACATTCCTGCGATGCAAACCAATGACGGGCGCGATAATGCAAAACTCAATCCTTGGCCCCGCGAAAAATACATGAACGTGTGGGTTGTGCGCAGTATGGAAAGTGGCGTTGCAGGCTATGCGTACCTGCCGTTTAGCGTAAACGGTATTATGCAAACTGTGGATGGCGTAATTATTTTACAGCAATACATCGGCAGCATCGGCACAGCTAATGCTTATCGTTCACGAGCCTTGACACATGAAATCGGACACTGCTTAAATCTTGCGCATACATGGGGCGGCACAAACCAACCCGAAGTGTCTTGCGGGGATGACGGTGTGGACGATACGCCAATTACACGCGGTGCTACTTCATGCAAATTGAACAAACGCGAATGTGATATTAACGTGGTGGAAAATGTTCAGAATTTTATGGACTATTCCTACTGCTCGGTGATGTTTACCGAAGGGCAGAAAATTCGTATGCTGGCTACGCTGAACAGCCCTATTGCCGATAGAAATAAACTTTGGTCGCAAAGCAATTTGGAAGCAACGGGCGTTGCCGATGGTATGGTTGTGCCCGAACCTAAACTTATTGCCGTTGCAGGTAATTTGAGAAAATTTGCCTGTGTAAATGATCCTGTAAAGTTTGTGGATGTTTCCTATAACGGTACGGTTGATTATCGCGAATGGACGTTTGAAAATGCAGATATTCAAACGAGCTATGATTCTGTTGTAACGGTTCATTTTAATCAAACGGGCTGGCAAAAAGTGAAACTGTTGGTGGGTAACGCTAACGGAGAATCTGTTTATGAAGAAACACAAGCCGTTTATGTTTCGGAAAGCGACATTGTTGTGTTTGACCAATTGTATGAAGGATTTGAAGATCCCAATTCGGCAAGCCTTTGGACTGCTGTTAATTATCACGGAACAAAAGGCACATTCAAGCGTACTGATGTTGCGGCACGCAGCGGTAACAATTCTTTTGTTGTAAATAATTACAAGAAAGTAAGAAGAGGCGATGTGGAAGAACTGATAAGCCCTGCAATGGATTTAACGCAGATGAGTAACCTGACTATTTCGTTTCAGTACGCGCTTGCTTCTGCAAACGATTTATACTATGTGCCGGAAAGTTCAGAGAATGTAAGCGTGGATTCTATCAAGGTATTTTTCAGCACCGATTGCGGTAATGTGTGGACAGCACTTTACAAAATGGGCGGACCGGATATTGTAAATGCAGGTTATCAGCTTTCAGAATTTGTTCCGCCTGCCGGAGCAAGTTATTACTGGAAACAGGTTAGCTTTTTTGCCCAGTCGAACATTAAAAAACCTAATGTTCGCATCAAGTTTCAATACAAAGGTTCTAAGTTGAGCAACAACTTTTATATTGACAACATCAACATTGGCGGTGCGCCAACAGCAGTTGAAGATGTAACAAAACTAAACATTGTTGCATCCGTAATTCCTAATCCCGTTTCTGGAAATTCGGCTTTGATTTTTTCTTTGGAAAATGAAGAAAACATAGTTGCCGATGTGTTGGATATGAATGGAAAAATCGTTACGAATCTGTTCAACGGTGTGTTGCCTTCGGGTTCTAACAAACTTGAAATTGAAGGCGCGAAACTGCCTGCTGCGGGTGTTTACAACGTTCGCTTTACAACAGCGAAAGGCGTGTCGAATACACGGTTTATTGCAGTGCGTTGACAGGTTATTTTTCTTTCACCCTGTTAAGCGTTCCGGTTTTTACACCGGAACGCTTTTTTATGGATAGTTTCTCACGGAACATTAAAAATAAATCCGACTCCAAAAACATTCTCAATGCTTATGGTTGGGTCTTCTTTGAGGTATTTGCGGATTTTGGTGATGAATACATCAAGGCTTCTACCCAGAAAATAATCGTTTTCGCCCCAAAGATTTTTCAGTAAGTCTTCGCGTTTTAGTACAATGTTTCTATGCTGCGATAAGTAGTTCAGAATCTCGCTTTCTTTTTCTGTGATTCTTTTTGACTTACCCCCGATAATTAAAGATTGATTATTGAAATCGAAGGTGTATGTGCCTATCGGAACCAATGCTGCTTTGTTGGTATTGTTGCTTTCGGGAAGCCTGCGGATGATGGCTTTAATTTTGCAGAGTAATTCTTCTTCGTCAAATGGTTTGGTGATGTAATCATCTGCTCCTAATCCATATCCTTTTAGTTTCTCTTCTTTCAATGTCTTTGCCGTGATAAAAATGAGCGGTATTTCTTTATCCTTAATTCTTATTTCCTGCGCTAAGGCGAAGCCGTCTAAATGCGGCATCATTACATCCAACAGGCATAAATCATACTTGTTGTTGTGAAAAGATTTTAATGCCGCAACACCGTCTTTACACAGCTTTACATTAAAGCCTTCTGCTTCTAAATAATCTACCAGAAGCACGCCCAAATTCAGGTCGTCTTCTGCAAGCAATATTTTGAGTTTTTCTTTAGGCATGTGGCAATGTAACGGTGAATGAAGTTCCTTTTCCTATTTTGCTGTTTACTGCTACTGTGCCGCTGTGCAACTCTACTATCTTTTTGATATACGCCAAACCTAAGCCAAAGCCCTTTACATTGTGTACATCACCTGTGGGAACTCTGAAAAACTTATCGAATACTTTTTTGTGGTATTCCTTTTCTATACCGATTCCGTTGTCGGAAATTATGCAAACAAAATTGTCGCCAACATTGCTTGTTTGGATAGATAATTCAGGTTGTTCTGTGGAGTATTTCAGGGCATTGTCAATGAAGTTGCAGAGTGCATTTGTGAGATGTGTTTTATCTCCCATTACCACAAATAAATCAGCGCTTAAATTCAGTTTTACATCTACATTTTTTTGTTCCAATTGTAAACTCATGCACCTTACTGCATCGCGAATGAGCTGATGAAAATCTATTTCGATTTTTGTTACAGGAATTTCTCCTCTTTCAAGTGCGGCAATGCTCAGCACCTGCTCAACCTGCAGCCGCAGCTTTTCATTTTCTTCAAGTATGATGCCTGTGTAATTCTTAACCTTATCCTCCTGTTTGATATTAGAATCCTTGATTATCATTTTTCCTGCTAAGGCAATATTTGCCAAAGGAGTTTTCAATTCATGCGTCATGTTGTTTAAAAAATCGGTGGTCAGTTCGGCTATTTTTTTCTCTTCAAGAAGCGATGAAATGGTTTTCCAAAATAAAATAAGTACTACTATAATCAGCACCACAGAAGCTACGAACATTGCGCCCATTTCAGCCATGATAAATTGTGTTTTATCGGGCAGAATAAGTTTCAGTTCCAAGCCGTTTTCATTGGCTACCTGTTGCAGGCTTTTTACATAGCTGCCGGAGGGTTGGGGATTCATCAAAGTTTTAGAAGCACCTTCGTTTTCAGGCTGTTTTATCACCTTAAATGTGTAATCAATGTGGAAGTTGTAGAAGCGCATATAGTGTGTGAAAAGCGAATCAATTTTGCGCACTTCTTCTTTACCCAAAATTGCTTTCAATTCTGATGAACCATCGGCTTCCATACAAGTTCCGATTTTATCGTAAGTTGCTTTGTCGGCTGCAAGTGCTTCGGCAGTTCGGGTAAGCACTATGTTTGCCTTTTCGTTAAACATTTGCTCTTTGATTTTTGCTGTTTGAAATATCCAGTTCACCTGAATAATCAGTACCATTATCAATGCAACTGCAACAATGGAAATAAATAGATAGGTTCTGTTCAGTTTCATTTCAGTGTGTCAAAGTTAGGCTTTGTGCGCGTACCTGTTTTGTAATAACAAGTCATTAACAACACAATAACTACTGAGTAACAACATTAAGGCGCATGAGGTACTACTTTTGTTTTCAATTAAAAATAATAAGGGTATGAAAAAGATAATCTTTACAGCAACAGCAATATTATTTATTGCGTTAAACAGTTTCTCGCAAAACCTTAATTCGGATGTTCATCCATTGCATGAATTTCCGGTTACAAGACAACAACTGATGGAAGCCAAAACCATGGTTGATATTAAACCCGGTTATCCGCGAAGTTGGTCGGCAGAATATATTTCAACACAAATTTCGGCTCAATGCAATGGTAAGATTATAAAAGCCACGGGCAAAAATGATACACTAAGCGATGAACAAAAGAGAGTATTCAGTTTGGCTGATATTGGCTGGGATGTGGTAACTGAGGTGAAGTATAAATTACCGAATCCGGTTACGGCTAAATTGGAAAACAGCACGATGAACTTTTTTGTTACGCTGGTGGCTGATTCAAATGTATCGCTGCCTGTGGCGGATGCCGAATACATTGGTGGCAAAGAACAAATGCGCAAGTATTTATTCGATAATGCGGTGCAACCAATTTCAAAGAAAACGCCTGAGAAGTTTCAGAAGGGGCGGGTGAAGTTTACTATAAATGAAGAAGGAGAAGTCATAAATTGTAAAATGTCGGAATCATCGGGTGATGCGAAAACAGACTTGCTTTTGATGAACACTATTCGCAAAATGGGGAATTGGAAACCTGCTGAAAACCTTTGGGGAACAAAAGTGAAACAGGATTTTGAGTTTGCTTTGGGTATAGGTGGTTGTTAGGTATGGAAGTTTAGATGAACCATTCCTTGTCTGTTTTATATAGATAAGCTTACAACATACCATTTCATAAAAACATACATTCGCGCGTTGATGGATAAAAGGTTTCGGGCGCATATTTTTTTGTTTATTGTGAACTTGTTTTACGGGGCGGGTTTTTCGGTTTCTAAATTAGTGATGCCTGCGTTTATTAAGCCTTTCGGCTTTATCTTCATAAGGGTTTCGGTTACCACGCTGTTGTTTTTGGTTTTGCAAAAATTCTTTA
>CAZSEG010000047.1:5694-8995 GCA_964605875.1 uncultured Chitinophagaceae bacterium | reverse complement strand
CCTGACGGCTTCTTTAATAAAGAAGCCGTCAGGCGCAGCGATTTTCCCTTGCTTATTTTCTGCTCGCTTTTTGGTGTGGTCATCAATCAGGAAATGTTTTTTCTCGGTTTGGAACGTACTACTCCAATCAATGCCGCGCTGATTATGATAATGACTCCTATTCTTGTTTTCGTCATTTCATTTTTCATGCAATACGAAAAAGCAACGTGGCAAAAAATTGTGGGTTTGTTTTTTGGCGGAGGAGGTGCGTTGCTGATTATGAGCGGTAAGGGTTTTAATTTTTCGTCTGATACTTTGCTGGGTGATATTTTCATTCTTATCAACGCGACTTCTTATGCTGTTTATCTGGTGATGGTGCGCCCGCTGATGAAAAAATATCATCCGCTTACTGTTATTACTTACGTGTTTATGTTTGGGTTAATTCCTGTTACGGTTTTCGGTTTGAACCAGTTTTCGGAAATTGACTGGCAGGGCTTTACGACTATTGCATGGATGGGTTTAGCTTTTGTTGTTATCTGCACTACTTTTTTTGCTTACCTGCTGAATATGCTTGCGCTGCGGGAGGTGAGTTCTTCGGTGGTGGGTGCTTACATTTATATGCAGCCTGTGCTGGCAAGTATTATCGCTATTTTGCTTGGGCAGGACAGGCTCAGTTTGGAAAAAATAATTGCTGCTGCGTGTATATTCTTCGGGGTGTATATGGTGTCGTTTGGAGGGAGGTTCAGGCGAAAAACTTCATTTGTGTAATTGAAATTTTTGGGAGAAGAAGTGGTGGTCCCACTTGGAATCGAACCAAGCACCTACTGATTATGAGTCAGTTGCTCTAACCGAATGAGCTATAGGACCATGTTGCTTTTTCAAACAACGGGGCGAAAGTAAGAGATATTCCCTTAGTTTGAAACAGGTGAACAAAAATTTTACTTAGGAAAGCTCAATGTAAATACAGCTCCGTTTGGTTTATTGTTACTGATTGTGATTTCGCCATCGTAAATTTCCACAAAGCGTTTCACGATATACAAACCAAGCCCCGTGCCTTTGCTTCTGCGGGTTTCTTCGTTACCTATGCGATAAAATTTTTCAAATACTTTTTCTCTTTCTGCCTCAGGAATCCCGATTCCTTCGTCTTTAACTAACAGTAAAACATTGGTGTCTGTTGCTGCTAAAACCACTTCAATCTTTTTGTCTTCACCGGAATATTTGAGCGCGTTTTCGATAAGATTAATCACGATAGATGTGAAGCCAACGGGGTCGGTTTGCAATTTTATACCCGCTTGAATATGCGGATCGAAGCGTACATTCTTTTTGTTGCTTGCAAATCGCTTCGTCAGGTTTTCCACAAGTTCCGAAACATCAATATCAATCTTTGATAAACCGTGTTCTTCGCGCTCGATTTTAGCAGCCAGCAAAATGTTTTCTACCAGCGATTCCAGGCGGTCAATATCATTCAAAGAATTGTTGATGAGCTTTTCGGTTTTCTCTTGTTCGAGTGTTCTGCGACCCATTGTTTGCAGCGCAACCTTTATTGAAGAAAGCGGAGATTTGAGTTCGTGCGTAATGGAAAGCAGGAAATTTCTTTGTTGCGAAGCCAAACTGATTTCATTTTTAAAAACCCTTCGCACCTGTAATAAACCGAACAACAGCAGCGCAATAAACACCGCTCCTTCGGTAACAATCATCACGCGCTGCCGTTTGTATTTATCAAATTGAAGCTGATAAATCTTTGTCGTTTCATAAGCAACTACATTGCCGTATCGCTCGGTAAAATGAATTTTATCCAACTCTATTTTTTCTTTAAAAGCGGCTTCATTTTTTGCAAACAGCAAGTAAGCCCACCATATTGAAAATGCAATTGTGTATGCAAAAACAAAATAGAAAATAGAGAACGGATTAGAAAGAAATCCTTGCTTTTTCACGAAGTGAAGTTACAACAAAGTTTGCCCTTTAGAGTTGTAAAATCTACATCACCAAATCTTCAAATTTTCAAATCAACTATTTTTCTCCACCCGTTCCTTTAAACTGGTCTTCGGTATGGCGGAACAGCACATTGAATGTTGTGAGCGAACCATAAATGCGCGTGATGTATTGTTGTAAATCAACTTTTTCGGCATCGGTTAATACTTTATGCGCGTTGATTTGTTGCTCCATCACACGCAACCTGTCGCGCACCATTACTATTTTGTGGAAGAAAGTTTCAATCGGCACTTCCTTCGGCTGCAAATCTCCGCTGCCGGGTTTCATGATTAAATTACCGCCATTCCATTTGTGTGCGAGATGCACAATTTCTTCTGCGCCATATTTTTCGTGCAGCACTTCGGCAACTGCATTTTTCAAATCATCCAAAGTAACAGGCGGATTGTCCGATTCTATTTTTTCCAAAATCATCAAGCCTTCGTAGTCGCGCCCGATGCCCCGACTACTGCCTTCTTCCAAAAACCAAATTGTATAAAATTCGGCATCTAAATTTACCACTACGCCTTTTCCGTATTTCGGGTGCTGCACCCTTGAGCCAATTCCGAGATTGTTATCCATGATTTATTTTTTACTTCGCGATGTTAATACACAAGTGTCAAATATGCGAGTAGTTATTCAACGTGTAAGCAATGCAAATGTTTCCATTGATGGACAAATTAAAGCAGCAATCAATCACGGCTTATTGATTTTGGCGGGTTTTGAGGAAGGCGATACAGAAAAAGATTTGCTTTGGACGAGCGCGAAAATTGCAGCCCTGCGTATATTTAATGACGAAGCGGGTTTGATGAATAAAAGTGTGCGCGATGTTGCCGGAAGTATTTTAGCAGTCAGCCAGTTTACGTTGTTTGCTTCCTGCAAAAAGGGAAATCGTCCTTCGTTTATCCGCGCGGCAAAACCGGATGTTGCGATTCCGCTTTATGAAAAGTTTATTACCTTGTTGGAGAAGGAAACGGGAAAGAAAATTGAAACGGGAACTTTTGGTGCAGACATGAAAGTAAGCCTGCTGAATGACGGACCTGTTACCATTACTATTGATTCTAAAATGCCGGAGTAATTAGTAAGCCCTGTCCCTGTTGCCATCCATAAAATTCACGAAGGCTTTGTTCGCTACGCGATTGCCGCCCGGTGTAGGATAGTTACCCGTGAAATACCAATCGCCCAAATTTTTCGGACACGCTTCATGCAATGCTTCAATAGTTTGATAAATCACTTCCACATCAGCAAAAATGTGGAGCGGACGAACAATCTCTGAAATCTTCTTGCTGATTTGTTCAGCGTTGTAAATATCGTACAGTTTCTTAACGTGATTTTCTATTTCAGGCAATGGTTT
>CAZSEG010000047.1:5367-5684 GCA_964605875.1 uncultured Chitinophagaceae bacterium | reverse complement strand
AAAGAATATAAACCTCTTTCAGCAACTCTTCTTTGTGGTCATCTTTCAGCAAATCAATCAATGCGCGGAAAGCCACAAAATCATACATACGGCTCATGTCAATGCCGTAACAATCGGGATAGCGGATTTGCGGAGCAGAAGAAACGATGATTATTTTTTTAGGATTTAATCTGTCGAGAATCGAGAGAATACTTTTTTGTAAAGTTGTGCCGCGCACAATCGAATCATCCACCACAACAAGCGTATCTGTGTTGGCTTTTACGCTTCCGTAAGTAATGTCGTAAACATGGCTCACCATTTCATCGCGCGAAGCATCA
>CAZSEG010000047.1:0-5357 GCA_964605875.1 uncultured Chitinophagaceae bacterium | reverse complement strand
CAGTAATGAAGGTGCGCATTTTGGCATCTTTCACCGCAATTTTTTCAACGCGCGGACGAAGATTCAACAAGTGATTTAGTTCTGCCGCAGGCATATCGGGATTGGTTGCAATGCGGTCAATTTTATGTTTGTTCAAATGATTTTCCACACCTTTCAGCAAACCTAAAAATGCAACTTCGGCAGTGTTTGGAATGAAGGAAAAAACAGTGTTTTCAAAATCATAGTTTACGGCTTTCAAAACTCTTTCGGTGAGCAATTCGCCAAGTTTTTTTCGCTCGTTGTAAATTTCAAAATCAGTGCCACGGCTGAAATAGATTCTTTCAAAACTGCAACTCTTTCTTTCGCCCGGCTCGGTGATTTGATGAATTTTTACACGCCCGTCTTTTTTAATTACAACAGCATTTCCGGGTTCAATTTCTTTGATGTTGTCGTAATGCGCATTAAAAGTTGTTTGAATAGCAGGTCGTTCGCTGGCAATCACCACCACTTCATCATCGTGATAGTAATATGCGGGACGAATGCCGTTGCGGTCGCGCAACACAAACGCATCGCCATGACCCAACATTCCTGCCATAGCGTAGCCACCGTCAAAGTCCTTCGCGCTGCGTTGCAGAATTTTACTTACGCTCAGGTCTTTGGTAATAAAGTCGGTGATGGTTCTGTTGGGGTAATCAAGTTTATTGTATTTCTCAAAAATTTCCTGCACTTCCGTATCTAAGAAATGCCCGATTTTTTCCATCACCGTGATGGTGTCGCTGCGTTCGCGCGGATGCTGCCCGAGTTCAATTAAGTTGTTGAACAGTTCATCTACGTTGGTCATGTTGAAATTGCCCGCCAGCACAAGGTTTCGCGTTATCCAGTTGTTTTCGCGGATGAACGGATGGCAATAGCTGTCGTTGTTTCTGCCGTAAGTGCCGTAGCGCAAATGTCCGAGCAGCAGCTCGCCTACGAAGGGCAGGTTTTCTTTGCTCCACAACGCTTCTGCTTTCGAGTTTTCAAGCGGCTTTCTTCCCTTCGGAAAAGTGCCCGAAACATGATTGAAAATATCTGCAATCGGCTGATTCTTTGTAGAGCGGTAGCGGTTGAAAAACTGGATTCCGGGAGGCGGATCGAGCTTGATAACGCCAATGCCCGCGCCATCCTGCCCTCGATTGTGCTGTTTTTCCATCAGCAAGTAGAGCTTGTTCAGCCCATACGCTATGGTACGGTATTTTTCAACGTAATATTCTAACGGCTTTAATAGTCTGATGAGTGCAATGCCGCACTCGTGCTTGATGGAATCGCTCATATCGCGGGGCAAAGTTATGAATGCTTATGATTGGTTTGCAAAAAAATATGTAAAGGGTGTGGATAGAGAAAATGACCAAAGACGAAAGACCAAAGATGAAGGCTGTTTCGTTGGTCTTTCGTCTTTGGTCTTTCAGCTGAAATATTTTCCAAACAAAGTTAAGCTAATGAATTTAGTTTGCCATGTTTCAAAATACTATCATGAAAAATTCTTTTGTATTACATCCTTGGCATGGCGTTGAAATTGGCGATGATGCGCCAAATGTGGTAACTGCATTTATTGAAATTGTGCCAAGCGATACCGTGAAATATGAAGTTGATAAAGCAAGCGGTTTACTGAAAGTTGATCGCCCGCAACAGTTCTCCAATATTTTTCCTGCGTTGTATGGTTTTATACCGAGAACTTATTGCGATGATGCGATTGCAAATTTTTGTATGCAACAAACGAAACGCGAAAACATAAAAGGCGATGGCGACCCATTGGATATTTGCGTGCTGACTTCTGTTGCAATTCCGCACAGTAATATTCTTGTACAGGCAGTGCCGATTGGCGGTTTCAGAATGATTGACAGAAACGAGGCTGACGATAAAATTATTGCGGTGATGAAAGACGACCCGCTCTATGGTTCATGGAAAAATTTATCGGATGCAAATGCCGCAGTAATTGACAGGATGAAACACTATTTTCTTACATATAAAGATATGCCCGGCTTTCAGAAAAAAGTTGAAATTACGGATACTTACAATAAGGAAGAAGCATTGGAAGTAATTCGTTTGAGCATGACAGATTATCAAAGGTGTTACGCCTGATTCGGAACTTCATAAAACTTATCCATCCAAACTTTTATCATCAAAAAAATGAAGCTGTAAACCACTGCCACGTAAGCATAATTATGTACAAAATGAAACACATCCGGTGTGCTGTATCGCTGTATGTATGCCAACGAAGCAATGCGCAACGAATTGATTAAAAATATCCCCAAAAGTCCCATCGGGATAAACCAAAGTTTATGGATTGCTCTGCCGGAAAAAACGGAGATAAATGCCGTAAACATCACCATCGCAGGAATTGCAAGGCAAAGGTCGGCAACATAAATTCCTCTTGCTCCCGCCAGAATCACAACTCGCGGGTACATGGTAACTTCCTGCCCCAAAAAAGGTTTCAGCATCCCGTAAGCAACGAATGCGGTGGCTTCTCCAAGTTGGTTTTTGAAGTTTACAAAAACCGGAGCATCAAAAAAGAAATGCGAAAAAAATTTCCACGCGATATAAACTGCCGCTATTTTCAGCACAAACTCTGCTGCTTTTTTATTGGCATTGTATGCAGACAGTAATTTTGAAAATATGCTCATCAGAATTTTAGTCCTTTGTCAAGTGTTGTTTGCGTTAGCACGGTTGCCAGCACAAACAAAATAATTAAAGTAAAATTGATTTTTTCCAAACCTGTATGTCTTGAAACCACATCGTAGTCCACATCAACATAAAATAACACATACCAGCAAACAACCATTGCAATAAGCATATACAACGATTGCAGCAGATGCACGAAAATATATTTCTCGGGAAAAATCAGTGTTGTTGTAAACAGAATACCGATGAAACAAGGAAGCGCGGCTGTTTCAAAAAAGTATTTTCTTCTTGCTTTGAGTTTGTAAACTTTTCTGTAGGAATAGGCAAACAGCAAAAACGAACGCACGAAAAACAGCGTTGATACAGCCATTACAATCAGCATTACGGCAGCAAGCATAAATGCAATCATCGGTTTGATGTAAAGCCACGCAATAGCATAAGTGAAATCAATTGCATAAGGAGAATTGTAATCGCTTACACCCAAAGCGGCAGTCATAAACTGTGCGCAGATGATACAAATTCCAAGCACAAAAGTCCAAAGAAAAATCAAGCGGACAGGCGAATCAACACGGCTTGTTTTTTTCAAAATTGCCCATGAAAGCAGTGAAACAAAAGCTATAAAAGCCAATCCTGACGAGTGAATTAAAACAGAGTTTTTCTGATACCAGTCTTTGTTTTGTGAAATATAATGTATGCCGTAAAAATGCACAACGCTTTTTATGCCAAACATTCTTGCCACAATTGCTTTTGAAATAAAGTCGCCTGTTGTCAGAATGATATACGCAATGCCAAAGCTCATTGCAGAATTTAATATTCTGAAAAGTTTACTGTTCCATTTTTCACCGGAGTTTGAAATTTCCATTTTCAGTTCATTTATTTCTGTGGACGATAATTCGCTTTTGCAGCGATAGTTTTGTTGTTGTATTTCGTAAGCAGGTCTTTCAAAGAAACTTTACCGTCAGCATCATTCATGAATTTCCGCACCATTTGCCAGCCAATCCAACTGCCCAAATTTCCCGGACTTTCGGCAGGCATTCCCGATGTGGTTGGTCCGTCAGTCAAATATCTTTTATGCTCCATAAAACTTTGCGTGAAAATCAAATCCTTTTCGTTCATGTATTGCCAGATGGCATACTCGCTTAATTTACACCAGCGAATTTGTTCCGAAGTGTAACCAATCAACATACTGTCGGGCATTTCGGGCAACATCATTTCCATGAAATACAGCTTTTTTCCTTTATCAACCATTGCTTCTAAAAGTGGTGTTCCCGGCTCGTAAACATCTTCGCCAAAATACAGATTATACAACACATCTATTGAGTTCAATACAATGTAATTCCTGTTCAATTTCCGTTGGATGTATTGCGGAATTTCAAGGTAGTTATACACCGGATATTTTTCCGTAAGAAACATATCCAAGCTGATGGCAAGCGTAGCAGTATCATACGTTACAGCCCCATAACTAAATTCCGAAATCATTGAAATTACCTGCGGTTGCGGCAATTCGGGAAAGTAATATTTTATATGCTTAAAAGCATTTTCTAAACCGGCTTCAACATCATTTAAGTTATCATATTTTTTTTGAACCGAATCATATAAACCAACAATTGCAGTGTCATTCAGAAAATTCAAAACGGCTTCTTTTTCGGTAGTGCTTTGTTGTTGCGTATTTTTAAAACCGCCCATCAAATCATTCACATAAAATGAATAAAAATCACCGTATTGATTTTTCAGTTCAGCAACTTTTGTTTCATAGTTTTCGTTGGTGATGCCGAAAAAATCGCGGTCGAAACGCTGAACTTTCACCGTAACATCAATACTTGAAACATCAATCTGTTTGCGCGATTTATTACACTTGCAATCAGAAAGAAGCAGCATAAAACCTGCTGCCACCAAAATATAAAGGGAAATATTTTTCAATTTCTGTGAAATTTGCTGGCGAAAATATCTTTATCCCCCGTTATTGAAACAACATAATGCAAATAGCTTTAGCACAATTAAATTACCATGTTGGGAATTTTGAAGCCAACACTTCAAAAATTATTCGCGCATTGAAGGAAGCCGAAAGCGCAGGCGCGGAACTTGCGGTGTTCAGCGAACTTTGCGTTTGCGGCTATCCTGCTCGCGATTTTTTAAACTATCCACACTTCATCGAACAGTGTGAAAAGGCTGTAAACGCAATAGCTGCTGCAACAAATGAGATGGCTGTTTTGATTGGTGCGCCCGTAAAAAATCCTGTTGTTGAAGGCAAAGATTTGTTCAATTCCGCATTGCTTTTGCAGCATGGAAAAGTTCAAAAAGTTTTTCATAAAACATTGTTGCCTACCTACGATGTGTTTGATGAATACAGGTATTTTGAGCCGAATAATTCTTTTGAAATTTTGGAGTTAAACGGCAAAAAAATTGCCGTAACAATTTGCGAAGATATTTGGAATATAGGCAATGAAAATCCGCTCTACAAACTTTGCCCGATGGATGAGTTGATGCAATTTCAACCGGAAATTATTGTCAATCTTTCGGCTTCGCCATTCTCTTACATTCAACAGGAAGAACGGTTAAAAGTATTGCAGGCAAATGTTGCACGGTATAAAATTCCATTGGTGTATGTAAACCAAATCGGAGCGCAAACCGAACTGATTTTTGATGGCGGAAGCATGGTGATGAATGAGCAAGGGGAGTTGGTGAAGCAGTTGCCGTTGGTTGAAGAAGTTGTTGAGATA
>CAZSEG010000046.1:0-20394 GCA_964605875.1 uncultured Chitinophagaceae bacterium | reverse complement strand
TGAAACCGCCATTCGCATCAGCGATTGCTTTGCGCAAACGAGCGTGCCGGATTCGGCTTTGGCTTATGCAAATTATGCGTTGCAGAAATCACCGAACAATGCAATGGCAATTCACCATATCGGTAAAATTTACGGGCGCAATTTCAATGATTTGAACAATGCTATTCCTTACCTGAAAAAAGCAACGGAACTGAATCAGAATGAAATTACTTACCTTGAAGATTTAGGCGTGGCGTATGGTTTGAGCGGACAGTTTGACAATGTGATTGAGACCATGAACAAGATTCTGAAAATCAATCCGAACTACGCTTCTGCTTACCGCAACATCAGCATTTCTTACATGCAAAAAGGCGATAAGGCAAATGCAGATTTGTATATGCAGAAAGCTGCGCAGGCAGAGCAATTGGGCAGATAATTTTTCCGTTTGGAAAAGTTTGGAATATGTAAGCAAATCTCACAATAAGATAAGTTATGTTTGCTGTTTAATGTTTTTCAATTCATGCAAGTAGCTGCAACTCCCGAAATCAAGGCGGATAAAACCAAAGGACTTCAACACATTTTTATCAAAGGCGCGCGCGTTCACAACCTCAAAAATGTGGATGTGGAACTGCCCAAGCACAAGCTGATTGTGGTAACGGGCGTGAGCGGCAGCGGCAAATCATCGCTCACTATTGACACCCTGTATGCCGAAGGGCAGCGCAGGTATGTAGAATCGCTTTCGGCTTATGCGCGTCAGTTCCTCAGCCGCATGGATAAACCCGATGTGGACTACATCAAAGGCTTGTGTCCCGCAATTGCCATCGAGCAGAAGGTAAGCACAAGAACCACCCGATCTACTGTCGGTTCACTTACAGAGATTTACGATTACCTGCGCCTGCTGTTTGCGCGCATCGGTGTTACTTATTCGCCTGTGAGTGGCGAAGCCGTAAGCAAGCATGAAGTAAATGATGTAGTGAATTTTGTTTTTGGTTTACCCGAAGATGAAAAGGTGTATATCGTTTTCATTTCAAAGGCAAAAAAGAAATTGGATGAAGAACTGAAACTCTTACTGCAAAAAGGTTTCACCCGCATCAAGTGGAACAATAACTTACTTAGAATTGAAGATGCCTTAGCAGACGAAAGCATTTTAAAAAGCAAGGAAAAGTTTGTGGAAGTGGTGGTGGACAGGCTTGTAGTAAAACACAATGACGAAGACCTTTCATCGCGCGTTGCCGACTCGGTGCAAACCGCTTTCAACGAAGGACATGGCGAATGTCTGGTAGAATATGGCGACAACAAAAAACGCCAGTTCAACGACCGCTTTGAGGCTGACGGCATGACTTTTGAATTGCCTTCGCCCAATCTTTTCAACTTTAATAATCCTTATGGCGCATGCAAAACCTGTGAAGGTTTCGGCACGGTGATGGGCTTGGATGACGACCTTGTTTTTCCAGATAAAACATTGAGTGTGTATGATGGTGCTGTTGCCCCGTGGCGTGGCGAAAAGATGAGCGAATGGTTAGAGCCTTTATTAAAAAAAGGTATCCTGTTCGACTTTCCCATTCACCGCGCTTACTGCGATTTAACCGATGAGGAAAAGAAATTGTTGTGGACGGGCAATGAATACTTTCAGGGCTTGACTTACTTCTTTCAATACTTGGAAGAAAAGAGCTACAAAATTCAATACCGCGTGATGCTTTCGCGTTATCGCGGGCGCACCACCTGCCCCGATTGTCGCGGCTCGCGCATTCGCAAAGATGCTTCGTATGTAAAGGTTGACGGTTACAGCATTGCCGACCTCTTGCTCACACCTATCAAACATTTGCAAGGTATTGTGAACAACTTCAAGCTAACCGAACAAGAGCAAAAAATATCCGAGCGCATACTTACCGAAATTCACAACCGTGTGCGCACCATGATGGAAGTTGGTTTGGGTTATCTCACACTCAACCGCCTTTCAAACACACTGAGCGGTGGCGAAACACAACGCATCAACCTGACACGCAGCATCGGCAGCAACCTTACTTCTTCCCTATACATATTGGATGAACCAAGTATTGGTTTGCATCAGCACGACACAGAGAATTTGATTCGCGTGTTGAAGAACCTGCGCGACCTTGGTAACACGGTTGTTGTGGTTGAACATGATGAAGACATCATGCGCCAGTGCGACCACATTGTGGACATGGGTCCCGAAGCGGGTATTCTTGGCGGTGAATTAGTGTTCAACGACACGCCACAAAACCTGATAGCAAACAGCGATTCGCTTACCGCAAAATACCTGAATGGCAAGCTCGAAATTGAGGTACCAAAAATCCGCAGAAAGCCTGTAAACTTTATTGAGATAAAGAATGCTTCGCAACATAATTTAAAGAATGTGGATGCGCGTTTTCCGCTTCATGCGCTTACGGTGGTAACGGGTGTAAGCGGCAGCGGCAAAACAACTTTGATAAAGAAAATACTCTATCCCGCTTTGCTGCAACGCTTTGATGGCGCAGGCGAAAAGCCGGGTATGTTCCGCGAGTTGATTGGTGATGTGAAGCGAATTTCGGGCATCGAAATGATTGACCAAAACCCATTGGGCAAAAGCTCGCGCAGCAACCCCGTAACTTATGTAAAAGCGTATGATAACATCCGCGAATTGTTTTCGCGCCAGCAGCTTTCTAAGATGCGCGGCTATCAGCCCGCAACGTTTTCTTTTAATGTGGAAGGCGGCAGATGCGAAGTGTGCAAAGGCGATGGAGAAGTGGTGGTGGAAATGCAGTTTCTTGCCGATGTGCATTTGAAATGCGAAGCCTGCAACGGGCGCAAATTCAAAGAAGATGTGCTGGAAGTGCAATACAAAGGCAAAAGCATTTTTGAAATATTGGAGTTGAGTGTGGACGAAGCTATGGACTTTTTCAGCGACCAACGTGATGTATCGCAAAAGCTGAAACCATTGCAGGATGTTGGTTTGGGCTATGTGAAGTTAGGACAATCATCTTCAACATTAAGCGGTGGTGAAGCACAGCGCGTGAAGCTCGCTTCGTTTTTGCAGAAGGGCGCAAGCGCAAACCCGCTGCTGTTTATATTCGATGAACCTACAACTGGCTTGCATTTTCACGACATCAACAAACTGATGCGCGCCTTTAATCAACTGATAGAAGCGGGACACAGCATCATTGTTATAGAGCATAACATGGACGTAATTAAATGTGCCGACTGGCTCGTTGATTTGGGTCCCGTTGGTGGCGATGAGGGCGGCTATGTTTTATATCAGGGCGCACCCGAAGGCTTGCTTGAAGTGAAGGAAAGCTACACAGCAAAGTATCTGAAAGAGAAGTTGGTGTAAATTTGCTGGAAATGGGAATAACCTCACCCCAGCCCCTCTCCCTCAGAGAGAGGAGCAACTTCCGTAGCTGAATTTGCGTTGAAGCGCATTATATTCGCAGCCATGAGTGATAAGCAAGTTGTTTTAGAAAAGAAAAATGTAAGTGTATTCAATAATGATGTAGCCGAAAATAAAGGCTATCGCTATACCAACAATGCGCCATTTTCATCGCAGGTGGCGAACCTGCGCCAGACGCAGGAAACCTTAAAACTTATTCCTGCAAATACTAAAACAATAGTGGACATTGGTTGTGGCGATGGAACCTATACTATAGAGCTTGCCGAAGCCCGTCCTGACTTAAAATTTGCAGGTTTTGACCCTGCATCGGTTGCGGTGGAACTGGCTAAAGAAAAACGTCCCGACATTGACTTTCAGGTGGCTAATCTTTTGGATGCGGCTTCTTTGCCAAATAAAAAATATGATGTGGGCATTATTCGCGGGGTTTTGCATCACCTTACAGACCCGCCTTTGGCTATTGAAAACGCTGCTAAGATTGCCGATAAAATCATCATCATAGAGCCAAACGGCAACAACCCTATTCTTAAATGGATAGAAAAAAATTCTCAATATCACATTGAGCACGAAGAGCGTTCGTTTTCGCAAAAATTGCTTACGCAATGGTGCAACGAAAAAGGCTTGAAAGTTGAATCGCTTACGGTGATTGGCTTTGTGCCTTTCTTCTTCCCTACTTTTCCTGCAAAAGTGATTTACTTCTTTCAGCCTTTCTTAGAATTGTTTTGGCTTCTGAAAAAATTCTTTGGCGCACAGATTGTGATTGTGGCGAGCAAGAAGTGATTAACGTGAGTTATTTGATTTGAAAATGAGATGATTTGAAAATTTGAAGATGAAACAGCCTTTGTCCTGTTTTGCATTTTCAAATCGTATATACAAAAAAAGGGCATCCGTTGCCGGATACCCTTTGAAATTCAAAACAAATTTTGGTTTAGCGAATGATGATGCGCTCGGTGGTTTTGCCGAAGGCGGTTTGCACATTCAACAAATAAATTCCTGCATTCAGATTGCTTAAATCTATGCTTTTGTTCAATACCGTGTTGTTTTCAAATGATTGAAAAACTACACGACCTGTAACATCGGCAATCTGCAATTGCACATCTGTCGGCTGAGTGTGCAGCGCAGCAAGCGTGAACTGTCCGTTTGACGGATTTGGCTTGATGGCGATGCGCCAGTTGTTGCTTACATCCTCAACAGAAGAAATCTGAATGGTTACGGTTGCAGTTGAAGTGCATCCGTTGGCATCGGTAACAATTACGGTGTAGCTTCCGTTAGCAAGACCGGTAGCAGTTTCTGTGGTTTGATTGCCTGCATCGCTCCATGCGTAAGTGTAAGGTGAAGTGCCGCCTGCGGGTGTTGCAGTGGCGGAGTTGCCTGTGCTGCTTGCTGTTGCGCTCAATGCAGTTGGCTCGGTAAGTGTTGCAGAAACTGATGCCGCTTCGCAGCCTAAGCTATCGGTTACAACTACTGAGTAAGTTCCTGCTCCAATATTTTGCGCTTGTGCGGTTGTTGAAGTTGTTCCTGTCCATGTGTAAGTGTAGCTTCCTTTTCCACCTGTGGCGGTTACGGTAACGCTGCCGGTGGTATTTCCTGCACACAACGGATTTACCGAAGTTGCTGTTGCAGTCGGCAATGAATGTACAACTACATCCACCGCAACCGAACGGCTGAAAGCCCCGCGATCGGTTACTCTTACGCTGTAGCTTCCGGATTGTGTTGCGTCAAAGGTTGCAGAAGTTGCACCTGCCACAAGGGTTGTTCCTCTATACCATTGGTAAGTGTAACCGTTGCCCGCGTTGGCTGTGATTTGCACACTGCCGCACGCTTCTGAAACAGCGGAAGTAGCCGAAGCCGGAGGAGCAGCCAGTACTAATTCTTTATTGAAGAAATATTTGCCCGAACCGCTACCGCCAAAGCCGGTAAACACTACTTTCCATACTTCACCGTTAATTGGTCTTCTAACCAAATATGTAAGTGAATCTTCGATTAAAAATGTTGGTGGCGGAGCATAATTCACTCCTTTCCAATCGTGACCAATCACATTTTTTTCTGTTTTAAAACTGTCAATGTAATTTTCCCAAACCAAATCGTCCTGATGCACACCTTGAATTTTTACGGCTTTCACATTTTTGTTCAGCAACACGCCTGTTACAGCTTGCGGAGAGCCGACAGCCAAACCGTAATCGTAAGTGATATAGCGGGTGAAAAGCAAATCCCAATCAGCCGTAGCAGGTTCGCGGTCTAATTCCGTAGCAGTTGCCAAATTGTAATAGCCGAAATTTTTGCCGGTGTATCCCGATTTGGCAATTGTATCGGTAATTTCATTCTGCCCGTCAACGTCAGAATATGTAAATGAATACTGGCTGCTGAAAAGGCGGTTGATGCGCAACTTTTTGAACGAGCCGTTAGCTAACTTAACCAAGAAAATGCTGTCGCCATTTGTCGCGTGTGCCGGTCCGTTATCACCGAGAAAGTCATAAACTCCCCAACCGAGATCGAAGCCGTTTGCTGTGTCAATGTTGCTGTTCAATGCGCCTGCGCTCCAGCTTTCGGGGCTGTTATCCAAACGCTGCCATGCGGCATAACCGGCAGTGTCGAAAGTGTTCCAATTGGCAATTGCAAAAGGACTTTGGTAAACACGGGCAGTGCCTTGCGTGTTTGCCAGAATGGAAGATGAGTTTCCCGTAATTTCAAAACCCAAATCCCAGTTGTCGCGCGGTTCTGAGTGTACGGTGCTGTTATTCAAACTGTAAAAAACATCGGTAACATAGTTTGCTCCGGTAACTGCCGAATCGGCAACTACTTGCCCGACTATTGCCTGCCCGTACGTTGTTGTTGCAAGCGAAATGCCTGCCAATACTGTAAATATTCTGTTCATAATTATTTTGATTTTGGCGGCAAACATATAGCCTCAAAATTTATTTAGACCGATTCCAAATAATTTTTACAAAAGTGTTACAATAGGTTAGTCTTGCAATGAATTTATTAGGATTTGCTTTAATATATTCCTCACTGAAACTGCGCATCCAAAACAATCGTCTGCTCTTTGCGCTGCACGGTTACTTTTACTTTATCGCCCGGTTTGTATTGACCAAGCATATCTTTGTATTTGAAAATTGTGGTGATGGGTTTGTCGTCAAAAGCAGTGATAATATCGCCTGCCTGAATGCCTGCTTTTTCTGCGGCATTGCCTTCAATTATGTCATCTACCAAAACGCCTTTTCCTTTCGATGAAAAAAAGTAACCCGGCTTGATGCCGAGCGTAACCTTCGTTTCAGGTTGTTGGGCAAAGGCAATATTCATTGCAAACATCAGCGCGATTGCAAATGAAATTTTTCAGAAAAGCATCTTCATATTGAAATGTTTTAGCTGTTTATTTTCATGTTCGCTACGTGCCGTTGCAACACTCTTGTTTGCAGTTGCAAATTACCATCGCGCCCGACTAAGGTCAAAATACTGCGCATCACAAAGCCATCGGTAACAGAGTTTTCCGAAATGGTAATTTTGGTTTTTTCGCCTTCGGGTGTAAGCGTAAATGTCCATATTCCCTTCATGCCGAAACCGCTTTCAATCATGCGCGTTTCTAAAATTTGCGGTGGCGTTTCGCGCACGGTTTCCAACAGCATACCGCCAAACAGGTTGGTGTGTTCGCGCCATTTGCGGTAGTTGCCCGAATCAACGAGCATTTCCGTTCCGGCTACTTCGTGCCGTTGCGTATTATAGCGGTAAGTATCTTTCAGCAGATACCAAATACTATCGGCAGGGGCATCATAAATTTGTGTTTTGCTGCCCGCCCAAGCAGGTTTGGATGATAAGCCCGCGCCAATAAAAACCAGCGCGAAAGTTGCTGCAAATGCCAAAACGAAAAACAGAACCTTTTTCATAAATTGTAAATTGATTTTTAGATTTTATACTAAACAGAGCAGGGAAATGAATGTCTTTATGCTTCCGCTTTTTTGATTGCTTTCCACCATGCAAATGAGGCGTAAGCCAATAAAACTGCAAGTAAAAACGTTACCGACAAAAGAATAATCTGGCTTGGATTATCGAATTTTTTCAATTCGCCCGACAGGTGCATTCCATGCGCAAACGCATACAGCACCGACAAAATAAAATTGCCGAGCCGCATCCATTTATTGGCGAACCACAGCAGCGTTGCCGCATACAGCAATGGCAGAAAATGAAACAGACTTCTAATCACCACGATGCTGTTCGGCACTGTTCCGTTGGCGTTTGGTCGCTTTACATCAATGCCGTAAAAAATTTCGCTTACATGATAGTCGAAATGCAAAATCATACAGACTACCAGTATCAACCATAAAAGCGTTATTCTTATTTGATTGTTCATACGTTTCTTTTGTAATTTAATGCCGGTGAAATGATAACAATAAAGGTTATTATCTCATCTCAGTTTTTCTCTTGGGCGTTTTTCAAAAACACCGAGGATATATTTTTATAGTAGTATGAAATCAGCAATAGCGTTACAGCTAAAAGCAAACCTGTTTCTACATTTTCGTGCATACGGTTATCCATAAATACGTGCAGCAAAAAAATGTTTGTGATAATCGGCAACAGCACAAGCAAACCCAACAGGCGCGTTGCAGGATATGCTATCAGCAATGCCGCCAGAATTTGAAACACGCCAATGATGTGCAAAAAGCCCGATTGCTTCATAGCTTTCATGGTTAATTTAAAAGACGCAGGGCTTTCATATTTATCTTCTTCCACCGCTTTAATTAATTCCGTTTTATTGGCTGGTCGCGGTGGTTTGGGAATGAATTTTTTCACTCCGGCATTCAAAAAGAATAATGCTAAAAGCAGGCTTGCCACTATGTGGATGTATTTTATCGCGTTTTGTTTCATCTGTATATTATTTGTTTAACTTGCTTGTACTAATTTGTTTACTTCCAATGTCAGGTAGGCTTCCTCCAATAGCTGCATTAACGCTTTCAATTCTTTTATGTTGAACAGCAAATGAATAGCCTTAGCAGTAGTCGGGATGTAAATGCAGCGGCAGTTTTCGGGCTGCAATTTATTGTCTTCATAATAGGCGGTGATGATGTCGTTAAATTCGTAAAACTGTTGTTGAGTAAGCGCAATGCTTACCGTTCCGAACATCACTTTGATGCCTTCGCATTGGGAGCATTGAAGCACACAACCTTCGCTGCACTGATGTAAAAATTTGAAGCTGCACATAATCCGTTTTTTTGTTGCTACGAAGTTTTCAGGTAATCTTCTATTGCCTTTTTGATGTTTTGTTTTTGCTCATCCACTGATGCTTTTGCCTGCTCTTTTTCTAATTTGAACAACTGTTGCCACAACGTGCTGTCGCCAATTTTTCTCTCAAATTTCAAAGCATTGTTTGTATTGAAAACATCATTCCACACCGTGCGCACCAAATCCCAATAGGTTTTGTTTTTGCTCCACCAGTCAATTGCCACCTGACAGTTGTAGCTGCCGGGGGTAAAACTTTCCATACCTTTTTCGTTGCATAACAGTTTGTCTATTCCGTTGCTGCGCAAAATTTTCTGATTGTCCTGCTCTAAAAACCAACCGTTGGCAGCCGTGATTTCAATGCGGCTTTTTCGGTGCATCACGTTGTAGTCGCTGCGCTTGGTAAATTCCCTGCGGGGCAGCGGAGCATCACACTCCGCCTCCCAAAAATGCTTGCCGTCCACGTGATTCCACGTTCCGGTGGCTTCATAGCGCGGGCTGTCGTCCACCTGAAAAACCTTTTGTGTCCATTGACCTTTTACCTGCGCAGGTTTAAGCGTGGTTTTTCTCCATTCATTGTCTTTGTAATACGCGAGCAGTGTGGTGTTTTCAAACAGCCAATCCTGCCGCCAGTGTTTCACAATCGTGCTGTCGTTTACAATCAGTAAATGTTGAAGTGAAATCTTTTTTTCAGTGTCTTCTATCACAAAAACATACTCGATTCCCCACGAATGATAGCGGTCGTGATATTTGTAATTGGTGTCGGGCGAAAAGGTTTCGGCAAAGTTGAAACTTACTTTGTAGCAACCGATCATGCTCAAAATTGCTTGTCTGTCTTGTTGGATTTTTGTTGGTGTCTGCGCATTTGTAAAACACGGTATCAGCAATGTCAGAATCAATAAACGAAGGAAAAGTTTCTTCATAAAAGCAGCTTATTTTTTTGTAAGCCGCAAAACTCATTTCTTTTATTGTTTAGACAACATCTAAATAAGAATTTTACAAAAGTGTTACAATCGAGTGATGATTGACTATTTACGGATTTACAGATTGACCATTTAAATCGTCAATCCGTAAATCTGTAAACAGGTAATTATCCTAAAAACGGATACCTGTAATCAACGGGCGGCACAAAAGTTTCTTTGATGGTGCGCGGAGAAACCCAACGCATCAGGTTAATCATGCTTCCGGCTTTATCGTTCGTTCCCGAGCCGCGACTGCCGCCAAAAGGCTGCTGACCAACAACCGCTCCGGTCGGTTTATCGTTGATGTAGAAATTGCCCGCTGCGTTGTTTAAATGTTTAGTAGCATAATCTACCGCATATCTGTCTTGCGAAATAATTGAACCCGTGAGCGCGTAAATGGAGGTGTTATTTACCAACTCAACTGTTGCTTCAAACTTGTTTGCATCATAAACAAAAACCGTCAAAACGGGACCAAACAACTCTTCACATAATGTTGTGTAATTGGGATTGGTTGTCAGAATAATTGTCGGTTCAATGAACCAGCCTTTGCTCTTATCGTATTTTCCGCCTGCAATGATTTCGGCATCGGCATCTTGCTTAGCCTGTTCAATATATTTCGCCAGTTTGTCGAAACTTTTTTCATTGATTACTGCATTGATAAAGTTGCTAAAATCATCGGTTACTCCAATTTTAAATGAAGCCAAATCGGCAAGCACATATTGTTTCACTTCGTTCCAGATATTGGAAGGAATATATGCTCGGGAAGCGGCAGAACATTTCTGCCCCTGAAACTCAAACGCACCGCGCGAAATTGCCGTTGCCACCACTTTGGCATCTGCCGAAGGATGCGCAAGAATAAAATCTTTGCCGCCTGTTTCGCCCACGATGCGCGGATAGGTTTTATAGCGATGAATATTTTCGCCAATTGTTTTCCAGATGGTTTGAAAAACAGCCGTTGAACCCGTAAAATGAATGCCCGCAAAATCGGGATGTTTGAAAACAATTTCTCCCGCTTCCTGTCCGTCAGGAAACACAAGATTTACCACTCCTGCGGGCAAGCCCGCTTCACGAAAAATTTTCATCAATACATGAGCCGAATAAATTTGGTCATCGCTTGGTTTCCACACCACTACGTTGCCCATCAGCGCGCAACTTGCGGGCAAATTTCCTGCAATAGCCGTGAAATTGAAAGGTGTAAGCGCATACACAAAACCTTCCAGCGGTCGCCACTCCATTCTGTTCCAGATGCCCGCGCTGCTTTCGGGTTGAATGGCATAAATCTGGCTCATGAAATGCACGTTGAAGCGCAGAAAATCTATGATTTCGCAAGCCGAATCAATTTCTGCCTGAAAAACATTTTTGCTTTGCCCGAGCATGGTTGCCGCGTTCAGTTCATTGCGGTAAGGTCCGGCAATCAGTTCAGCGGCTTTCAGAAAAATAGAAGCGCGGTTTTCCCACGAAAGATTTTCCCAATCTTTTTTTGCGGCAAGCGCGGCATCAATTGCTTGCTGAACGTGCGCTTTTTCGCTTCTGTAATAATGCCCCAAAAGATGCCGGTGTTCATGAGGCGGATGCAGCGAAAGTTGTTTGCCTTCGCGTATTTCTTTATTGCCGATGTACATCGGAATGTCGCGCACTTCGGCTTTCATTTCCGCAATTTTCTTTTGCAGGCTTTCGCGCTCAGGCAAGTTGGGCGCGTAAGATTTAATGGGTTCGTTTACAGGTTTCGGTACGTTGAAAAATCCGTTCATGTTGTGAATTGATTATTTATTAGTGATAAATGATTATTGAGTTTCAAAAAAGCTGTACGAATGTAATTTTTTGTCCGCTACGTCAGAAACAATATCTGTAAATCCGTAATTCCTTCAATTCGGTAAATTATGTTCATTCCATTCCCGCCCCGAAAAATCCTCTCATTCTATCAAAGAATCCTTTTTCGTGTTGCTCTCCGGGTTTTGGAGTAAAGTTGGCTGATTCTTTAATCTTCTCGAGTATTTTCTTTTCCTCCGATGAAAAATTTTGAGGCGTGTAAACATTCAGAATAATCAACTGGTCACCCCTGCCGTAGCTGTTTACGGACGGCAATCCTTTTCCACTTAATCTGAAAATTTTACCCGATTGTGTTCCTGCCGGAATTTTGAATTTCGCTTTGCCGTCAATGGTTGGAACTTCCACTTGTGTGCCTAATGCTGCATCCGCAAAATTTATGGTTAAACTATACACCACATTCTGACCTTCAATTTCCAAATCAGAATCATTTTCTACTTCAATCTGAAT
Source organism: uncultured Chitinophagaceae bacterium (assembly GCA_964605875.1). Classification (GTDB taxonomy): domain Bacteria; phylum Bacteroidota; class Bacteroidia; order Chitinophagales; family LD1; genus UBA7692. The sequence goes on along the minus strand of CAZSEG010000046.1, from coordinate 8,580 downwards.
CAACAAATCGCCCGCAGGTCCGCCATTTTCGCCTGTGTTTCCTTTGCCGCCAAGCGATAATTGCATTCCATCCTGAACGCCCGCAGGAATGTCGAAAGTCAGCATTTCTTCGCCATACTCTGTACCCAAGCCATGACAGGTTGTACATTTTTTGGTAATGCTTTCGCCCGACCCGTTACATACGGGGCAGGTAGCGGTGGTTTGCATTTGTCCGAGAATAGTATTGCTTACTCTGCGCACCGTTCCCATGCCGCCACAGTTTGTACATTTACCAACCGATGAAGCATCTTTCGCACCGCTTCCGCCACAAGTGTGGCACGAAACGTGCTTCTTGACTTTTATATTTTTTTGAACTCCGTAAGCAACATCTTTCAAACTCAGTTTTACTTTGATGCGAAGATTTGTACCGCGCTTGCCTCTTGAACGGGAGCGCGAACCGCTTCTTCCCCCAAAAAATGCTTCAAACGGGTCGAAGCCGCCACCGCCACCATTTCCGCCAAACACATCGCCAAAATTTCGGAAGATGTCTTCCATATTGTGATACTGTGCGCCACCGCCACCTGCCGAACCGTCCACTGCTGCATGACCGTACTGGTCATACATTTTGCGTTTTTCGGGGTCGCTCAAAACTTCATAAGCAGAGGCTGCTTCTTTGAATTTTTCTTCGGCTTCTTTGTTGCCCTGATTGCGGTCGGGGTGATATTTCAAAGCCGTTTTGCGGTAAGCCTTTTTTATATCATCGGCAGTTGCCGATTTCGGCACTTCCAATATTTCGTAATAGTCTTCTTTTTTTGACATTATAAACTAATTATTTATTAGTGATTATTGATTATTTGACTTTGTGTTAATGAACATTTCGCTACGCGCTTAATCCTTTCAACGCTCACCTTCCAACCCTCAACTCTTTTTTCCTACAACAACTTTTGCAAAACGAATGATTTTATCATTCAACAAATATCCCTTTTGCACAACATCCAACACCTTTCCTTCCAAATCGGCTATTGGCGCGGGAATTTCGGTTAATGCTTCGTGATGCTCTACATTAAATTCTTTGTGCAAATCATCAATCGCTTTCAAACCTTTTGCTGCAAGTGTGGACTCCAATTTGTTGTAAATAAGCTGAATACCTTCTTTAACTGCCGAAACTTCTGTGGCGGTTTCTAAAGTTTTTAATGCGCGTTCAAAATCATCTATCACCGGAAGTAAATCTACAATCACTCCTTTACCTGCAGTTTGAATCAAGTCCAATTGCTCGCGGGCGTGGCGTTTTTTTGCATTGTCAAAATCGGCAAACAGGCGCAAGTACTTGTCTTTACTTTCATCTAATTGCTGCTTTAAGGCTGCAATTTCGGCATCTTTGTCAGCAGCAAGTGTGTCATTTTGTACCGGTGTATTTTCAACCGTTTCAACGGTTTCAGCATTTGTTTCTTGTTCCATAATATTGTCTGTATTGTTATTCTTTTCTGTTTGCTCGTTTTCTGTCATTGCTGTAAGTTTAAATCCGCGCACTATATTCAAAAATGTTGCCAAACTTTATTTAGGGACAAGTTGGCAGTATGTCGTTGGCGGCAAAGCAGCATAATCGCGGGAGCTATTGTTTGGATAAAAACTATATGTAACTTAGCAGCATTGTAAAAACAACTAACACAAAACGTGGAAAACAGAGACGGGAAATACAGTGGCTATTTTAGCAAAAAATTAAGAGCAGGAAAGCGCAGAACATACTTCTTTGATGTGCGCAGCACCAAACAGGGCGATTTCTTTTTAACCATTACCGAAAGCAAAAAAAGATTCGACAGCGATGGTTACGATATGCACAAAATCTTTTTGTACAAAGAAGATTTCAAAAAGTTCATGGATGCTTTGAACGAAACGGTGGACTATGTCAGAAATGAGCTGATGCCCGATTATGACTTTGATGCAGAGGTTTTACCTTTCCTGCAAAAAGGCGAAGAAAACGGCACACATTCAGAAACAGCCGGTTTTGATTTTGAAACAACTTCAACTTCAACATCTTCTTCAACACCTGCATCATCTGTGGGCGAAGCTCCGCAAATTTCAAAGGAGGAAGAAGAAGACATGACATGGAATTAACCATTTAAAACAATTATCAAATCAAGGTGTTTAGGGATTTCTCTAAACGCCTTTTTTTATGCTGCAAATGACGATTAACTGTAAGGGAAAACTTTTGAATTTATCGCAACCTGCCGTGATGGGAATTTTGAACGTTACGCCCGATTCATTTTTTGACGGAGGCAAGTGGAGCGATGAAAAAAACATTTTGAATCAGGTTGAAAAAATGCTTTCGGAAGGTGCGGAAATTATTGATGTCGGAGGCATGAGCAGCCGCCCGGGCGCAGCCGTAATTTCGGAAGAAGAAGAAATGCAAAGAGTGATTCCGGTTATTAAATTGATTCTAACTCATTTTCCCGAAGCGATTATTTCTGTTGATACAATTCGCGCAAATGTTGCAAAGGCTGCCATTGAAAACGGTGCTGCAATTGTGAATGATATTTCGGGCGGCACGTTTGATGAAAAAATGATTCCGGCTGTTGCTTTATTGAATGTGCCTTTTGTGGTGATGCACAAAAAAGGAATGCCTGCGGATATGCAGCAAAATCCCGTGTATGAAAATGTAGTTATCGAAGTGTTTGATTTTCTGCAAAAACAAGTTCACAAATGCAGGCAGGCAGGAATAAACGTGATTGTTGATGTGGGTTTCGGATTTGGAAAAACATTGGAACATAATTTTTCTTTACTGAAAAATCTGGATGTTTTTCAGCAACTGAACTGCCCGGTTTTGCTGGGTATTTCGCGCAAAAGCATGATAACAAAAACGCTCAATATCAAAACCGAAAATGCGCTAAACGGCACAACTGCGCTGAATATGCTTGGCTTAATGAAAGGCGCGAAAATTCTTCGCGTGCATGATGTAAAAGAAGCGGTTGAAACGGTTGAACTTTACAGCAAAACAATTGCTTAAAGAATCGTTACGTTTTTGGAAGCGGAAATATAAACGCCTTCTAATTTTCCTCCGGCTGCGCTGCCCTCGCTGGCTTCCGTCACTTTATGCCGCTCTATTTTCGCTTTCACCGAACCTGCCGACAGCGAAGCCAAATCCTGTGGCGATAAATCAAATTTATTTGAGCCGACAATTTTATTGCTGAATTTCAATGTGTCAATAGTTAATACAGCCCATTCATCTTGCGCTATTGCGCTTCCGCCAAACGTGATGGTTGTGCCAACATTTTTGTCAATAGAAGTAAGGCTGCCGGGCAGCGCAATATCTTTCGCCAACTGAAGCGTATTTTTATATTCTATCGTGCCTGCGATGTAGTTGTATCTTACAGTTAATGAATTTTGTTTGCTTGAATATTCTTTGTAGAAAGTGTAAGTTGAAGGTTTGTAACTCGACTGAACCTGATTGAAAGTTACTTTGGCTTTCACGGTAAATCCCAAATCAACTTTCGCGCCTTTTTCCGAACCGTCATAAAAATCGGCAGTTGCCAATGACGAATAATCGCCTGCGTCATACACAAGTTTGTAATATGCAAAAACTGTTTCGCGCGGGCTTGATATGCCACTATCCTTACCGCAGGAAGAAACAAGTAAAGCCGTTACAATCCCGAAAAACACAAAGTTGAAAAATCTCATAACCCAAAATTATATCCCACAAATATTTGAAATTATTGCTGAAACACCGAAACTAATTTACCAAATCCGCCAGATGCGCTTTCAGTTTATTCAAAACATCAATTTCCATCGGGTCGAAATTTTGAAGTTCGGCAAGGTAAAAAGAAATCCAGTCGGAAAGATGCGAGAAGTAGAAATACTGCTGAAAATGTGTGCTGCCGGCAGCTTCCAATTCTATCACCTCACAACCCGTTGCCGCAATCACTTCTTTGCTGAAATTCAGACGGTGCGTATTGCGCGGATGTTCTAATTTACTTCTGAAAAGTAAAATGGAAAGCAAATCTTTATTGCCGCGCCACGCCACCAGTTCATTGTGATTCATTTCGGGAAAAACATTTGCCCAACACAACGATTTTGAATTTTCATTAAACTGTTGTTTTGAACGCACGGTAAGACTGTGAAACCACTGGTCGGCAAAAATTCCGAATATCTTGTTGTTCAACTTTTGCGCAACAGCTTTTGCAATTTCCCGGATGGCGTTTTGCTCTTTTTCAAGCAGTTGAATGGTGCTTAAATTTTCATGCAGATAGTTTTTTGAAATCAAACCGTTTTGCTCCAAAACAAACAATTGAAACAACACCGAATAGCCGAAACAAGTGCGCGGAGGAAAGCCCGCAGGAATCAACAAACAATCCCAGTTATTGCGCGCTGCCATCTGTTGCAGTTTGCCGCCTGCCGTAATGCAAACAGCGTTCAACCCTTTTGATTTCAATGTTTCACCAACATACAAAACCTCTTCGGTATTGCCCGAATAAGACGACAAAATGACTAAAGTATTTTCGTTTACAAAACCCGGCAATTCGTAGCTGTTGTTCACCACCACAGGCACTTTCAGTTCCGAAGCGCACAGTTCAATCACTGCGTGTCCGCCAATTCCCGAGCCGCCCAAACCGCTAATCAGAATATTCTGAACCGGCAGGTTAGATTTTTGAATCTGAAATTTTGAAAGCAAATCAGCCGCTTTTGAAAGCTGCTGAGGGAAAGACTGAATTAACTCTAACATAGATGAAAAGTGAAAAGCAAACCTAAAATATTTCCGCTCATTGGAGTTTGCTATGACTTTAGAAATGAAAAATCCCACACAGAAACCTGACGTTAAACCGTTTTAACTAATCAGGATTTGGGCTGAGAAGCATCGCTGTAATCTGCCGTTAGCTTGTTTTGTGGACGAAGTTTTTATTCGTGAAAATAAAAATGCAGCCCGCCATTGACACTTCAATATTAAGCCCGGTTGAATATTTATATCCGGTAACGCATCGAATCTGTGTGGGAAAACTTTATGAATAATGATTCATTTCAAAGAACAAAACGAAGGTAAAATACTTTGCATTAAACTTCAAAAAAAGTTGCGCTCGCTTTTTTGTATCTTCGGGGTTTGGGTTAAAAATCATTAAGCAACTTCTAATCATTAAAAAACTATTTTCACCGCATGGAGTGGTTTGCCATTCTCGTAATATTACTTCTTATCGCTTTTTTTTCGGGCATTGAAATAGCCTTTGTTTCTGCCAACAAACTTCGCATTGAATTGTTGAAAGAGAAGGGCAAAACTGCCGCCAAAATTATGGCGGGCTTTAATCGTCAACCCGCAAAATTTATCAGCACCATATTGATTGGCGTTAATATTTGCATTGTTGTGTTCGGCAGCATTTCGGCAGATATTTTACGACCGGAGCGATATGGTTTTCAACCGATTGGCGAAGTGCCGTTGCTCATTATCCAAACGCTGATAACCACCTTTGTGATTTTGGTTTTCGGGGAGTTGATTCCTAAAATTCTTTTTCGCGTAAACTCCGATTCCACGCTGTTGTTTTTTGCCTATCCGGTGAAAGTGATTTACATTTTTTTAAAGCCTTTGACAAATATGTTTCACTGGACTTCACGGGGAATTATCAAAACGGTTTTCGGCAGCAGCTATGTGGAAGGCTTAACTGAATTTACCGAAGAAGATTTGGAGTATTTGGTGAAAGAAACGGCAGCCGGAGAGGTAAAAGATAATGAGGGCGATACGGATGAACTGAACAGCGAAATGTTTGAACGCGCGCTTTATTTAAAGGAAGTAAAAGTGCGCAGCTGCATGGTTCCGCGCTTGGAAGTTGTTGCCGCAGCGGTTGATGAAGGAATTGAAGGCGTGCGCAAAAAAATTATAGAAAGCAAACACTCGCGCATATTTGTTTACAGGGAAAGCATTGATAAAATTATCGGCTATGTGCATCACTTCGATTTGTTGAAAAAGCCGCAAACAATCCATGAAATTTTGTGGCAGCCGGTGATAGTTCCCGAATCTATGAATGCCCGCGATTTGCTCGCCACATTTACCAAAGAGAAAAAAAATATTGCGTGGGTGATTGACGAATATGGCGGCACTGCGGGCATTGTAACGCTGGAAGATGTGATGGAAGAAATTTTCGGTGAAATTGAAGATGAGCATGATGATGAATGTTTAGCCGAAAAGAAAATTGATGCGAACACTTACATCTTTTCTGCGCGTTTGGAAATTGATTACCTGAATGAAGAATACAATTTTGAAATTCCCGAAGGAGAATATGAAACGCTTGGCGGCTACATTGTTCAGGCGAATGAAGATATACCGGAGCAGGGAGCGGAAATTGAGTTGGATAATTTCAAAGTGAAAATACTGAAAGCAAGCGACAAAAAAATTGAGTTGGTGGAGTTTGTGCAATTGAATATGGACTCCCGCACGTGATTGCAAGACTTAGGAAATGATTGAGCCTTACAGTGAAAATATTCATTCGGTGGTAAAATCTATCCTCCTTTTTTCTTCACCATAAAACCTTTTGCAGCAAGCAAACCCACAACCTTTTCGCGGTGGTCGCCTTGCAGAATTATTTCACCGTCTTTTGCTGTGCCGCCAACTCCGCATTTCGCTTTCAATTCTTTTGCAAGCGCATTAAAATCAGTTTCATTGGCAATGTAGTTTTCTACAACTGTAGCCACTTTGCCGCCCTTCAATCTGTCTAAGCACACATAAAGTTTTTGTTCAGATGCAGCAGGCGTTTCCCGCTCATTATTTTCTTCTTCAAACTTGAAATTCGGGTTTGTGCTGAAAACAATTCCGTTGTTGTTTTTTATCTTCTTCATCATATACTTTAGAATGAATTTAGCGATTCGGGCACTAACACTTTTAAGCACAGCGGTTCTATTTCCATTTCCAAATGTTCGTGCGAAATAAAATGGTCGCCATCAAACTGATACACTCGTTTCGGGTCGCCATCAATCCTGATTTTTTTTGCGCGGTAGGTTTCGGCTTCTTTAATTAAATCCACTCTTTTAAAACTCATGCAAAAGAAAATATAAAGCAGCTTCCATAAAGGAAATTCTTTAATTACAATGATGTCTAAAATACCGTCTTTCAAACTCGTAAACGGGAACACGCCAAAGTTGTAGCCATATTGATTTGCATTGAATGCAGTGAACAAATAAAAGTCGCGCTCTACTTCCAAATCGTCAATTGTAATCTTTGCATGAAAAGGTTTGAAGTAAAAAAACAACTCGCTCACAACCGCCCACGCATAAGACATAAAACCTCTTATTTTGTGATACTTAAATCTTCGCGCCACGCTTGAATCTAAACCAAAACCTGCGCAACTAAAGAAATAGCCGCGATTGGTTTTCACTGCATCCATCAGCACGGTTTTTGAATTATTCAACACTTGAATTGCACCTTTAGCATCACGCGGGGGAATCTGTAAATGCGAAGCCAAACCGTTACCCGAACCATAAGGGATAATGCCGAGCGCAACATCTGTATTTAGCAAACCGCTTGCTACTTCATTGATGGAGCCATCGCCACCAACAGCGCAAACAATATCATAACCGTCTGCCACAGCTTCTTTAGTAATTTCGGTAGCATGACCTGCATATTGCGTGTAGCGAATGGTGAAATCATATTGGACATAATCCAAGTGCCGCGCAATTTTTTCGGGTATTCCTTCTTTGCGCGCAACGCCCGAAATAGGATTGATGACAAATAGTATTTTTTTCTTGCGCTGATTATCCATTACAAATTTTTCAACTTTTGATTTAAGAAATCAGAATGCCTTCAAACTCAAATCCAACGACACACTTGAATGTGTAAGCGCACCCACAGAAATAAAATCAACTCCCGAATTTTTATAGCTGCCAATATTTTGCAGCGTAACGCCACCGCTGATTTCAGTTTCAAATTTTCCGCCTACAATTTGTACCGCATCTGCGGCATTTTCAGGCGAAAAATTATCGAACATAATTCTGTCCACTCCGCCAATGGCAAGAGCTTCTTTTACATCATCCAAATTTCTTACTTCAATTTCCACTTTAAGTTGCAAGCCTTTTTCCTGCTGATATTTTTTCACCGCTTCAATAGCTTTAGCGATGCCACCGCAAAAATCAATGTGATTGTCTTTAAGCATAATCATATCGTACAAACCAAAGCGGTGGTTAAAACCACCACCAATGCGCACCGCCCATTTTTCAAACAAACGAAAGCCGGGTGTGGTTTTGCGCGTGTCCAAAATTTTCGTGTTCGTTCCTGCAAGCGCATCAACAAATTTTTTGGTGTGCGTGGCAATACCGCTCATGCGTTGCATATAATTCAACAGCACTCTTTCTGCCCGCAAAATAGATTTTACTTCACCATAAATTTTGAAAGCGACATCGCCTTTTTTAATCAATGCGCCATCTTCAAGAATTGATTCAAATTGTATGTTTTCATCTGTCAATCGGCAAACGTTTTTTGCTACGTCAACACCTGCTAAAACGCCTTCCGCTTTTACCAATAACTGTGCTTTGCCTTCTTTTGAAAAAGGAATAGCGGCTAATGAAGAATGGTCGCCAGCGGGAATGATTCCATTCGGGCATTGGCAGAAGATGTTGAAGACCCGAATGGAA